>JBAVUZ010000001.1:0-5086 GCA_049697035.1 Candidatus Angelobacter sp.
CAGCTAGCCAACAGGGACGCAGTTTTGCGGAGGAAGTAAAACCGTTAGAACAATTCATAAAGGAGAAAATCATGTCGAAACCACAGGACAATCGCGTGCTCAGCCGTCAACTCGCTCGGGACTTGACACCGCAAGAGATTGAAACCATCACCGGCGGATTTTTTACAAACCCGTACAGAGACGCAACCACCACGTTCTGCACGCTCGCCTCAGATGGCGACGACGACTAAAGCAATAAACGGCCGCCGTCGGTTGGCGGCGGTCCTTCTGCCAGCTTGTCGGCGCATCTTTAGACCAGCGCATCTTTAAAAAAGAGGGGAACTCGAAAATGAAGGTCATCATTTTTGCCTACGCCAAAGAAAACCACACAGCGCCCGTCAAATGGGCGTTGGAGCAAGCCGGATATGAAGTGGCTTGCTGGGGCGGGCTTTCATGGACTGCGCAGCAGCAATCCTCCCTGTTGCTGGACGCACAAACAAAGATGACCCTGGGACCGTTCACCGTTGGTCCGGGCGATGCAATCTGGATCCGCTGGCCTGATGTGCCGACGCACAATCCCAATGTGTCAGAAGCCGACAGGAAATTTGCCGAACAGGAATATCGCGTTTTCTACCATTGCCTTGCTTACACGCTGGAAACCATGCCTGTATTTTGCGTCAACAAGTTTTCAGCGGCGCGTTTTATTCACAACAAGGCGGTGCAATTAAATCTGGCCCGCAGCTGTGGCTTGCGCGTCCCTGAAACTCTGCTGTCGAATTCACCGGGCCTCATTCGGGAGTTCGTGGGCCGCAATTCCAACAAGACCATCGGCAAAGGATTCAGCCCTCATGTGTGGCAGCGTAGCGACGAGGATGGCGTATCAGTGACGGAAACATTCAAGTTAACGCCTGAGCTCCTGCCGTCGGATGAAGTACTCACTTATGCTCCCGGCATTTATCAGGAGCGGGTAAATAAGCAATTCGATATCCGCATGGTGATTATGGGCCACAGGGTTTATTCCTTTGCCCTGCACAATCCCAAGAAGGCGCTCGATTGGCGGCAGGATGCAGGGGCTCGGCAATGTAACGGTGGAAATCATTCCTACCTCGCCAGAGGTTGAGAAAGGAATCCTGGAGTTTGCCCACAAGTCAAAGATTTGCTTTGGCTCGGTTGACTTTGCCGTGGACAGCGATGGGCAATGGTGGTTTCTGGAAATCAATGAGCAAGGACAGTTCCTCTGGCTGGACCAGTTCAACCCGCAAGCCAGGACTCTGGAGAAGTTCTGCGCGTTTATTACCGCGCCGGAAGGTTCCACCCAGCCACTGGAAGAACGCATGGGCCTCTTCCCTCCTTTTTGTGACTTCATCACGCACTTCAGGAGTCTGCCGGAAAATCAGGAGCCTATTGATATAGCCGCAGCCGTTACGGCTTCGGCTTTCATGTCGCGGGAAACAGGAAGAGCCGGGTGATGGCGAACCTTCTTCTGCGCGAACAATCTGATGCCACATAAAGCAGCCCTGCTGTATTAGAGTCGGATATGTCCGATGCGGCATTTTTTCTGCTTGCTGCTGCTTTGTCGGCCTTGAAAAAGACGGATCTGCATGGCCATCCCAAACGTTTTCTGTTTGTAGGAAATTTCTGGGCGGCTTTGGATAAATCCTGAGCTCCTGTAGTAACTTCGCGCTCCCTGCAACACCAATTTCTCTGGACCACCAAAGGAGCGTCTTGAATGAGTATTTCCGCAATCCCAACCGCCTGGCCGGCAATGCAACAGACGGCAGCTTTACGGGATTGATCTCATTACAGTGATTTCTGAATTGAACACCCTTTACTGGCAAAACGTTTTAGGGGCACGATCTTTGTCGTGCCCCTAAAAAGCTGTTACCACATCCGGGGATCGCAATCCGGCGGCACTTTGTACTGCGGTTTGTCTTTGAAGCGCAACGGCTTCGAAACCAACCGCAGCGTTTTGCCGGCTACATCGATCACTAGCAGGTGTTTCTTGCATTCGATAATCTTCCAGTCGGCCGCGGCATTGGGCACCTGGGCCTGAAGATGATTTTCCTTTGGCACGATTGTGTTCTCCATTTTGTTTGCGAAAAATAAATACGCAACTGCCGGCCTCAGAAAACTGGCCGGCGCAAACACTAGAGGAGAACTAAATCAGCAGCGGAGAGCGATGCCGATGGCGCCTGCAGCGGGAGAATGTAAAACAATCGGGGACAAATGGCACGCGGAATTCAAGACAACGCGGCAGGAAAAGGTGATTCCGCCAAGACCCAGCAAAAGCAGCAGTCCACCCAGCGCAACTCGCAGGTCTAGATTATTGACCGGCGTGGTGGGACCGTTCTGTGATTGGAATCCGCCGCTGGGCACATGCACAAAAAACAGGAGCATCACCAGCACGATCAAAATAAAAAACGTCAATTTGGCGTGTCTGGCGCTCATGGCTTCAACTCTACCTTTCCCGGCAATTGCCGCAAATCGGGTATTCGCTTTATCCGTTGCCGTATCGGCCCGGCGAGTAAAAACCACGGCAATCCTATCCAAATCGGTGCTTTCTTATTAGTGCCTCTCCACACGCTAGAAAATATAGGCGAACAAAGCTGTTGGAAAGAGCACAACGGTACGGTTACTCTGCCAGGGACCGGCCAGGGCCGTTTCTCCTTGCTTTTCAAGCTCTTAAAGAGGCATGGCGAAAGCCTTCTGCTCCTGATGCGGGTTTTCTGCATCTATTTATATAACACCCGCCTCAACCCCGGTTGTGAACGGGGTGTCGGTTTTTCGTCCCCAGGAGAGCACGTTGACCCACCGCGTCGTAGTTGCCCCCTTTGTTCTAATAGCCTTGTTCTTTTCCGTTTGTGCATTTTCCCAAAGATTGCCTGACGTTGGCACCGTGAAAGACTTGCCTGCCACTGAGTCGCCATCGCCAAAATATCAGCGGGTCAACCCCATCGCCATCAATCCACAGACGGGCGTTGTTCACGGAGCGCCCGCTTCCACGATCCAGTCCGGAACGTTCGGTCTCCCCTTCAACCGGGCAAATGTTATTACGGTTCCGAACTTTGAAGCGTCGTTTATCAGCCGCGGCAAGACCTGGCATCTCACCATGATAGGGACCACTCCCTGGGATGGCGCTTCCACTACCATACCGGCGCACATTGTGGCCGTTTCACTCAGGTTGCAAAACGCGGACCTGGTCACCTTCACCAATGTTTCAGTTGCGCCGTTCTTAGCGCCCACTCTCAACTCGCCCAACTTTCAGGCCGCCAATTACTCCAGCGGATCCGGCATCCAGTTTGGCGATGCTGTCCAGCGCGCCGAATTCTTCCACAAGATGAAAGCCGGCTGGCATACAAACCTGCATCCGGCTGCCGTCGTGAATAGCGTTACGATTACTGTGCCCCGCTTCACCACTGTGGATGTGAATGGGTTCAGCGCGCAGGTGCAGACTTATTTCACCCAAAGAGCCAGCGACGGACGCACGGCGGTCTTTCTTCTTGACCAGTTTTTCAACCAACAGATTTTCAATATCGTGGCGAATGAAATCAAAGCGGGGCGCTTCACCACAGGTGCGCTCAACATCGCGCTATTCCCCAACACCTTCCTCTTCTCTCTCAATGCTGAAGGTGGTGTGGGAAGCTGCTGCACCGTGGGCTTCCACTCGTTCTTCACTGACTCCGGAGTCCCCAAGGAATCGCGATGGATATTTGCTTTTGCCAGCTGGATCTCTCCCGGCGTTTTCAGCGGTTTCCAGGACGTGACCGCGCTCAGCCATGAAATCTCTGAGTCGCTCAATGATCCGTTCGTTGATAATCAGGTTCCAGCATGGCAGTTCCCTACAGAAGCAGGCACCTGCCAGGACAATCTTGAAACCGGCGACCCCGTTGAGGTGCTTACGAGTCCTAGCTTCCCTGTGCACGTCTCCGGCATCACGTATCATCCGCAGACTGAGGCGCTGCTGCAATGGTTTGAGCAGAAATCTACTTCCACGGCAATCAGCAACGCATTCAGCTATCCGAACACGAAAACGCTGACGCGCGGCGCCACGGCTTTCGGTCCATTGACTTGTCCATAAAAACTTTATCTATCAAAAAGACTTGTGTCCGTAAAAAGATTTGTCTGGGATTGAATTTCTAGATAGCACGAGCGCCTTTATCTTTGGCGTTCTCTTCCGTCACTTGGCCCGACCACAAAACATTGTCGGCTATAAAGAGGCCGCCGTGGCGCAGATGGTCAGCGCCAGATCCAGCAAGCGCGGATAATATTCTTTATCGACGTCATTAAAGACGATGTCGAACTCCCGCCGCTGTCACGCTCCGCTCTGACTATTAGGCGCTTTTTATAGGACAATATCTTCATGCCTTCTGTGCGCATCGACAAATGGCTTTGGGCTGCCCGATTCTTCAAAACGCGTGCTCTTGCGGCGCGGGCGTGTGAGCTGGGCCGGATTCAGTCCAACGGTCAGCCCGCGAAACCCGCACGCGAGGTCCGCGTGGGCGACAAGCTGCGAATCACCAACGATGGCGGCGACTTTCATGTGGACGTCCTGCTGCTCAGTGAAGTACGCGGGCCGGCAGCGGTGGCGCAAACGCTTTATCGCGAGACGGAAGAAAGCAAGGAAGCACGCCTGAAGGCGGCAGCCGAGCGCAAAGCAGCCATGCAGTTTGAACCCATGCCAACCGGGCGTCCATCGAAGCGCGACCGGCGCAAGATCATCCAGTTCCGCGGCAGAGGCTAAATATGGAACAGGTTGTATTCCACGTCGCTATCCTGGTGTTTGCGATGCTCACAAAATGGCTTGATAATGAGTGGATAGCCAAGTCCAGCCGATGAAAAAACCTTCACGACACTCTAACAGCCGCCGCGAAAAACCGAACCGCTCCAATCGGCGGGACGATCGAGCGGAAACGCGCAGCCAACATCGGGTCTTGCGGCGGCCTCGTCTCTCCCGCGAAGTTGCCGTGCTCTATGAAGATGATGCAGTGATCGTGCTGAACAAGCCGGCAGGGCTGCTGGCTGTGCCGATCAAAGGCTCAGATGTTCCATCAGCACTGTCTGTGCTGATCGCCCAACTTAAGCCGCGAAGACAGCGCGCCTTGATCGT
>JBAVUZ010000002.1:0-5719 GCA_049697035.1 Candidatus Angelobacter sp.
GATGAGCGTGAGACGCAGCAGTGCTGCGCGGCAAGAGTGCCGGCACCACAAAAACCAGCAAGAACAACATCATGAAATCCGAAAACAATCCAGTTGGAGCCCGTTGGTACGCGCATCCTCGGCGCAAAAGGGCGTGTTGACGTTACCGGACCCCGCGGAAGGCTCCAGCTTCTTCTCGTGGACAAGAAAGCGAAGTCAACCAACGATCTCATCCGCTTCACAGTCACAATAGGAGACGGGCCATCCCAAACTGCCCCGTCTGACGCATCAAACGAGCCAGTCGAGTTTGTCTGGAAGTTCCTTACGCCGCCTCCCCAGCGTCAGCTCTTGGCGCTGAACAAGGACCTTTTCCTCCAGTTCTTGATGGAAATCGTGAATGGCTGATCCGGTCTTCGAGGAGACGCTTACTCTCGATGACATTGCTAATTACCGTGTTGACGTACACCTGAGCCTGGCGGCGTCCTTTCGTGATTTACCGCCTGAATTCGTGACACGGTATGCAGAATTGACCCCTTAAAGAACTGCGTGACCTTCAATCTGCCCGCTTGCGGGAAGCGGATCTGCAATGTTCACTGACTGTTCTGGCTGCCGTCGAAGCAGCCTTCCGCATTGATTACGACGTTCGCTGCACCTCGAAACTCAAAGACCCGCTTTCCAGGAAATTCCGAAACCTTTATAAAAGATATCAACTAAGAGTTAGGTTGGAAGATGACATTCTCGAAACTTGGAGGAACGAGAAGCAACAAATCTCAGCCCTGATCACCGCTTTGAAGGACGCCTTCGGATATCGACATTGGCTAGCTCACGGCCGCCATTGGCCTCCAAAACTGGGGAAGAACTACGATTTTCAAACTGTTTTTCGTATGCCGATGCAATATTCACGTCCCTCGATCTGAAATCGCGCGATTAGATGCCGGTGCTTCATCCTTTGCGCGGCGGGACGGGTGACCAACCTTCGCAATCCGACGCATTCCGCTTTCGATCCGCCTGAAACAATGTGCTTAATTGCACACTTCAACCTATACAAGGACCCAATTCGGGTGCGCCCACCTGCGGCAGCCGCCCCGCATCCAATCAACGAATAGCAAAGGGAAACGAAAATGCGATTCAGGGCGGTGCAGAATCTATCCGCATTTGCCCGGGAGGACGGAAACGAATGAAGATCCATAAGGGAATGCGTATTTTGAGTTCGCTGATACTGATGGGCGCGCTGGCTGCGCCGCTGGCCGTACGGGCCCAGGAACGCGACGACCACCACGACAAAGATGATCGCGCAAAAAACCAGCGCGTCTACGACCGCAATCACAAGGACTATCACAACTGGAACCAGGACGAAGACCGCAACTACCGGCAATGGTATACGGAGTCACACGGGAACAAGCAATATCGCGAATATAACCGGCTGAACAAAAAAGACCAGAACGCGTATTGGAACTGGCGTCACCAGCACGGCGACAACGACCACGATCGCGACGACCATAAAGACAAAGACCACGACCGCGATCATCGCTAGATAATCGTCGAATCGATAAAAGACAGCAGCAGTCCAGAAAAAGTAAAAAGTCCGGAGTGTGTAAATCCGGGCTTTTTATTTTGCGGCTTTGGCGGTCTTGCCGGCTTTGCCGGCGGAGTTGCGAGCATTGTCCGCGGCCTTGGCAGGATGCTTGCCAACGGCCCCAGCCGGCATGTTCAGTGACGCTCTTAAAGTGCGGTTGCGCTCACGCTTGGCGGCTTGCGACCGGTTGCGCGTGTTTTCGCGGGCATTCAATTTCGGCATTTGTAGTCCTCTCAATGGAGCGTTTTTTGAAGTGTCTGCTTACATCCTACGCCCTGGCATTGCCAAACGCGCAGAATTGCCAACAATCGCCGAACTTGAAAAGCAAAGCCAAAGCAACTTCATGGGTTCCCCGTAAACCCTGAGAGAAATCCTGAGCGGCTAAAGCACGGCAAGTTCAGATAAAAAAAACCGGCCAGCCTGAACAGGCCAGCCGGCGGAGTTTTGACGATTTAAGAAGCGCTATTGCGGAGGTTGCGGTTGCGGCGGAGGTTGCTGCTGCTGAGGCTGCTGCGCCGGAGCGTTGGTTTCCTGCAGAGCGGTCTTGCTGGGAGCAGTGCCGGGAACATTGGGCTCTGTTTTGATTTGTCCAGTGACAGCCTCATCTATTTTGATGTTGTACCGATCGAGCGTTTGCGCGGTGTCTCTATCGAGCTGCACGCGGGCCTTGGCGTAATTTGTCATGGCGCTTACGAGCGCGGATTCCGACTGCGCCAGGTCGCGTTCATCCTGCAAGACAGCCAGATAGGTTGATGCGCCGAGGTTGTACTTTTTCTGCTCAGCGTCAAGCGTTTGCGAAGCAAGATCACGGGCTTTTTGCGCCGCTACCACGCTGGCCCGACTATTTTCCAGGGTGAAGACATCATTGCGAATGCCGATGGTGATGACGTTTTCAACGGTCTTCAACGAAAGCTGCGACTGCCGGTATTCAAGCATGGAACGAACCTGAATCGACTGGGCCACGCGGTTCCCCAACGGAATCTGGATGTTGATCTGCACACCCTTGTCTGGCCCGGTGGAGTTGAACAGGTTACCGAAGGCATCAGTGAATCCGCCGCCCAATGAAGCTGGAGGCGGAGTAAGCGAAAGCGGGTTGGGCACGCCAGAGAGCCCTGATCCGCCATAAAACGCAAGCAGGTCAATGGTCGGCAACAAACCATTGTTCGCGCCTTTGATGTTGATCTCACTGTTCTGCAACGTGATTTTTTGTTGCTTGTAATCAGGCCGGTTGTCCAGCGCCAGCTGCACCAGCTGCTGTACCGGCGGCAGGTTTTCCTGATCGGGAATCTGGACGGTATCGGTGGGAATGACTTCTGCCTGAAGAACAGCGGAGTTACTGGGCAAGCTGCGGGTCAAAGCATTCTTGATGGTGAGCTGCTGAAGCTGCAGGTTCGTCCGGGAGGCGATGAGGGCCTGCTCCGCGGTGGCGACGGAACTCTGTGCGCGCACTACGTCCAGTGGGGCCAAGGTGCCGATTTCAACCTGCTTCTGGTTGTCAGACAGGGTCTTCTGCGCAAGCGCAAGAGAACGCTCTTTTACTTTGAAATCTTCATAGGCATTCACCAGGTCCCAGTAGATGTTCTGGATCTGGCTCACCGTAACAATCACCTGGAAGCGGAATCCTTCTTCAGTAATCTTTCGGTTGTTTTTTGCCGTGCGAAGAAAACGCAGATTCAGCCCGCGCCCGAATCCCTGGAGCAAATGCTGACGAATGGTGGCACGGAAGTTGCTGGTCAGAGCGGGATTGAAGGTCTGTCCCGAACCGTTATTCGACTGCCTGGTATTGTTGAACGAAACTGATAGAGCTGTGCCGGTGGAAAATCCTTGAGAGTACGTAAGATCGCCGGTGGTGGTATGCGCCGTGGAAACGGGAATGCTGCTGGCAATGCCGCTTCCCACTAAACCGGACAGCAGGCCGAAGTTCGTGGGAGAATCAGACTGCTCGATAGCAAATGTGCCCGAGAGGACTGGATCAAAGTTGTCCGGCTGCGGTCCCGCGCCGCTTGTCGTGCCTACGAAACCACCAGCTCCCACGCCGGCGCCACCGGCTCCGGCTGTTGTGCCACCCGCTCCAGCGCCCGTGACGCCAGATCCTATGCCTCCCTGCCCGCCGCCCGGCGTGTTTGAAACCACGCCAGCCTGCACGCCCAGGAAATTGCCTCCGGCTTTGGTACGCAAAATATCCGTATCAGCGATAGGCAAATTGTAGCGAGCAACGGCGATATCCAAATTGTCCGCCAGCGCAATAGCGATAGCGTCATCCAGGGACAACAGCAGCTTGCCGTTCTGGATCAGCTGTTCGATCTTCGGTGCATTCGTGAATGCCGGTGGAGGTACATCCTGCGGTATGTAGCGCGAAAAGGGGTTTGGCAGCAGCGGAACTGGTTTAGAATAGTCCTTGTGAGTTGGCTCAGGCAACTTTTTGGGCTCAGGAGCATTTGGCGTCGAACTGTCAGGTTGTTGGCTCCCGGCCTGCTGTCCTGCAACGGGCGTGGCCTGCAGTTGCAGACCGGTATTCGCCTGTTGCGCCACTGCCGGGAAAGTCAATAGACACACCACCGAAACCACTTTTCTAGCAGCATTACTGCGGATAAATCCTACAGACATTCTTTTTCTCCAGATCTCATTTAACTGGCCTGATGGTAATTTATAGAGACTGTAATTTTCAGGTTCCGTCACCTTTGCTTACTCAAGATACGCGCGATACCCCTCTGCGGTTCCAGATTGAAACTCTCAGTGTTGCGGAAACCCGTTAGTATATCGGCTCAGTGCTGCTTTAGGCGTTAAAAAGTGTTGGGCGGAACGAAAGAAGCACACTACTGGTCGCTTTCGGACCGCTTTGAAACATCAAGGAACCCGGCTTGCGAAATCTCAAACTCACGCTCGCTTACGATGGCCACGACTTCGCCGGTTGGCAGGTCCAGCCCGACCGACTGTCCGTTCAGGGGACACTGGTGTCCGCTTTCGAACACCTCACCGGAGAAAAAACTCTCCCGCAAGGCTCTGGCCGCACCGATGCAGGCGTCCACGCTCTCGCTCAAATCGCCACCGTTACCACCAATTCTCCCATTCCGGTCGACAACCTGGTTCGCGCTTTAAATGACATTCTTCCCCGCTCCATACGCATACTTGCCGCGGAAGAAATGCCGCCTGAATTCCATGCGCGCCGCTCGGCCATCGCCAAAACTTACCGATACCACATCTATCGTGGAGCAATTTGCTCTCCATTCCAGGCGCGCTATGTTTACCACCATCCTTATCCGCTCAACGAATCGCTCATGATCCAGGCCGCCGCGCTCGTAGAAGGCGAGCATGACTTCACCAGCTTCGCCGCCGTCGATCCCGATAAACGCAAAGAGCTTCTTGCAGCCGATCAAGAGACGCTCGAAGCAAATGCCGGACTTGAGCCCAACAATGTCCGCACCATCTTTCTCTCTCAGTGGCAGCGCCACGCCGACGAATTGATCTACACCGTCCGCGGTAACGGATTTCTCCACCACATGGTTCGCAACCTTGTTGGAACATTTCTCATGGCCGGCAAAGGCAGCCTTACCGTCGCCGACGTGCGACGCATTCTTGAACTGCGTGACCGTTCCGCCGCCGCAGCCACCGCTCCAGCCAGCGGACTGTTTCTCGTAAGCGTGGAATATTGAAAAATCGTCGAGATTGCCAGAAATGCCAAAACTGCCAAAGGTTGAAAATTGAAAAACGAAAAATTTACCGCTGATAACCACTGATCAAGAAAAACCAAAACCTTTGAAATACAGAGGAACGGAGTCAGCGGAGGAAGAAAGCTGGTTCCGAAAAGAAAGCTTGAGCAAGGTTTTTCAATTTCGGCGATGTTTGGCAATTTTGGCATTTCTGGCAATCTCTTCTGATCAGCGTTCATCCGCGCAAATCTGCGGTACGTTTTGCCTTTCTCCGCTTCCTCCGTTCCTCCGCGTTTCAAAGGTTTTGGTTTTTTCCTGATCCGCGTTTATCCGTGTTAATCCGCGGTAAGGTTTTGGTTTTCTCCGTGCCTCCGTGTCTACGTGGTAGGTTTTTTCCCATCAGCGTTCATCCGCGCAAATCTGCGGCAAAAGGTTTTGGCTGAATGCTGCCTGCTGAAGGCTGAGCACTTTCTTCAGTTCCAGCACCTCCAGCGGACATTCCGGCCAGTTATGC
>JBAVUZ010000003.1:0-4002 GCA_049697035.1 Candidatus Angelobacter sp.
GGACGATTGGCATAAAGCCCCATCAGCGCGCAGCCAAACACGGCCGCCACCACCGTGGCCACAAAGCTTGGTCCGGCGGGAATGCCGGCATTGCTCAGGATGGCCGGATTCACCACCACTATGTATGACATGGTGGTAAATGTGGTCAGGCCGGCGATGACCTCGCGGGAAAAAGTGGTACTGTGCTGGTCAAATTTAAAATACCGCCCCACGGCGTTCATTCAGAGTGCTGCCTTGGCTTTAGCTTCTGGTCCAGATAAGCCAGGTAACCACACAACAGGCGATAGGTGTCGTAATAATTGCTGGGGCGGAATTGCGTGGTAGCTCCAGTCGCGACGTTTTGCTGCGTCAGCGAATGGATTGTTATCTGCGGGATGTGGCGCGCCGCAAAAGGATCAGAATCCGTGGTGCCTGCCGCCGCCATATCAATCTGGCTGGCGGAAAGTTTCAAAGCATAGACCATTACGATCAGGGAATGGACCAGGTCTTTATCGGAATGCGCGCTCCAGATCTTGGTTGGTGAAAGGCCAAGCGCATCCACATTGATCATGGCCTCAGCCCGCGCCAGTTGCGCGCGGCCCAGATGGCTTACAAAATACTGAGCGCCCAGGGGATTCGCGCCGCTGTCCGCAAATGCCACGAATAGAAAACTGTGGCTGCGCTTACTGTGGCGCAGGCTCTGGTAGAGCGCCGGAAGAATTGCGGCCCCGCTCCAGTTATCCAGCGGGCGCTGCGCGGAGGAATTGCGGTCATAGTGCGCGCCCACAATCACCATAGCTTCATTTTCAGTGCCAAGCCGGCAGATAATGTTGGGCGTATCAACGCCATCTACCTTTTGCTCCATCAGAGATATTCCGTTGCAGCCGGCATTGCTGAAGAGTTCTTTCAATTTTGCCGCCCGGTCTGCATTGGTCTCCGGAATGGTCTTCATGCGCTCCAGGACCGCGGGCTGTTCAGCGGCGGTAAATTGGACCTTCTGCGCCGGAGAAGCCCCACACAACATAAGCATCAGGACTGGGTAAATCAGAGCCTTCCCGCGCATGGTCAGGCTATCTTACACGGCAAGCTCGACTGTCTTGAAATGGCGGAGACACCGCCAGTTTGTTCCGCTCGGCTGATTTGACTGTCCAGCGATAGGTAAGCTAGCCTCATTAGCTGGCCTGTAAGCGAGGGTGCGACCTACAGGCCCTGCTCTTGGCGGCAAGAGTTGGTCAGCAAGCAAGGCCAGCTTGCACCAGCTCATCGGGGTCCGCAATTCAGATGACAGTTCTGCGTAAACTTCTGATTTGTAAGCTAGTTGTCTGCTGCATGGCGGCGGCTCAGCTGAGCCATGCCCAGGGGCTAAGGCCGGTGCATGCCCACAAGGCCATGGTGGTCAGCATTCACCCGCAGGCTTCCCAGGTCGGTGCGGCCATTTTGCGCCAGGGTGGTAACGCAGTGGATGCTGCCGTGGCCACTGGTTTTGCTCTCGCTGTCGTCCATCCTGCGGCAGGAAATATTGGCGGCGGCGGCTTCATGCTGCTGCGTAAAGCGAACGGAGAGGTGCACTTTCTCGACTTCCGGGAAAAAGCTCCCAAAGCGGCCACCCGTGACATGTATCTTGATGCCCAGGGAAATGTGATTCCCAATGCCAGTCTCATCGGATACAAAGCCATTGGCGTGCCCGGTTCGGTGGCAGGGCTGGTTTACGCGGAACAACATTGGGGCAAACTTTCACTTCGCACCGTGATGGCACCTGCTATCAGGCTTGCGCGTGAGGGCGTCCGGCTGACGTATCAAGAAGCGCATTCCATGCGCTATGAAGAAAACTCCACAACGCATCTGGAAGAAGAGCGCGTGTTCCTGGGCGATGCGCGCCGGATATTCCAGCGCAACGGCAAGTTCTATGAGCCGGGAGAAATTTTCCGCCAGCCTGAACTGGCCAGAACGCTGGAGCGGATTGCCGCCAATCCTAAAGCCAATGAGTTTTACAAAGGCGCCATGGCGCGGGAGCTCGCCGCGGAAATCAAGCGCGGCGGTGGATTTATTACCGCGGAAGATCTGGCTGAGTATGAGGTAAAAGAACGGCGGCCCATCCGGAGCACCTATCGCGGTTACGAAATCATCAGTGCTCCGCCGCCCAGTTCCGGCGGCATCACGCTCGTGGAGACACTGAACATTCTGGAAGGCTACAATCTGAGCAAGATGGGCAATCGCTCTGCCGATTCGATGCACGTAACGGTTGAAGCTTTTCGTCGGGCGTTTTTTGATCGCGCGGAGTTGCTGGGCGATTCCGATTTCAGCCAGATTCCCGTCGCTCAATTGATCGACAAAAAATATGCCGACGCATGGCGCGAGTCGCTGGACATGATGCGCGCGACGGACAGCAAAGATGTGCACCGGCCTTCCGGCTTTGGCGAGCTTGATCGTCCGGCCGCGCTGCATCCGCCCTTTACCGGCCGCGAATCGAACAACACGACGCACTATTCCGTGGTTGACCCGCAGGGAAACGCCGTGGCCGTGACAACAACCCTGAATGACAGCTTTGGCGCTGCCTTGACTGCGGGCAAACTCGGATTTGTTCTAAATGACGAAATGGATGACTTCACGTCCAAGCCCGGAGTGCCAAATGGCTATGGGCTGATCCAGGGCGAAGCCAATGCCATTGCACCGGGAAAGCGTCCGCTCAGCGCCATGGCGCCAACGATGGTGCTGAAAGACGGTAAGCTGTTTATGGTGCTTGGCTCTCCCGGCGGGCCGCGCATCATCAGCACCGTGGCCAATATCCTCATGGGCGTGATCGATTATGGGCTGGATATTCAGCAGGCAGTCAACGCGCCGCGTTTCCATCACCAGTGGCAGCCGGACCAGATTTACGTGGAGAAAAACGGAATCTCACCGGATACGATCAAGCTATTGCAGGCGCGCGGCCACAGGATCAAGACGGAAGGCTATTGGAGTGACGGCGAGTGCATCGCCGTGGATCCGAAGACCGGTGAGCTGCTGGGCGCGCCTGACGGACGCAATGGGGGAAAGGCGGTAGGCTACTGATGCTGCGCGCAATGTCAAGTCACGTGTATATCAAGCGGAGGCTGCATCCCGGCCTGCTGGACGCCATGGTGCGCGGCGGAGCGCAGGCATTGGAAATTTTTGCAGCCCGCGGCCACTTCAACTATCACGATAAAGATCATGTGAAGGAAATCGGCAACTGGTTCAAATCAGAAAAGATTGAATTTCATTCCGTCCACGCGCCAATTTACATGGACAACAATTTCCATTCCGGCGGCCAGCCCGTGAACATTGTTGATCCGGACAAGCGAAACCGCATTGACGCCATGGACGAAATTAAGCGCGCGATTGAGGTAGCGGAGTACGTGCCATTCCGCTACCTGATTCAGCACGTCGGCAAGACCAACGAATACGACGATCCCCGCAAGTTTGAGAACGCGCTGAGCGGCATTGAACACCTGCGGGCCTTTGCCCGGCCGCTGGGCGTAAGCCTGCTGCTGGAAAATATTCCCAATGATCTCTCGACCCCGGAAAAGCTGAAAGAATTAATACGCCTGCTGCGTTATGAAGACCTGGGCGTTTGCTTCGATGTGGGCCACGCGCACATGATGAGTTCCGTGCATCAGGCGTTCAACGTGCTCGAAGGCCGCATCCGCTCCACTCATATCCATGACAACAAGCGCGACAAGGATTCGCATCTCTGGCCGGGCGAAGGGACGATTGACTGGGAGCAGACAATGCAATCGTTGCGGACCGCTACCGGCCAACCGGCCATGCTGCTGGAAATTGAAGGCGCTGAAGACATGGACGTTCCGGGAAAAATGGCGGAATGCTACGGAAAGCTGGAGAGTGCGGGCGTGGTGGAAGGAATCGGCTGATCGGAAAGCCAAAATCTCACCACGGAGATGGCATGAATAAAGGTGCAAGTTCTGAGGCGGTATGCTCCAGGGGGAAGGAATCTGGGGCAGACAGGTTGCAGGCTGTGCTCGTGCAGTGAGGCAGTACGACCTCGAC
>JBAVUZ010000004.1:0-12278 GCA_049697035.1 Candidatus Angelobacter sp.
GCTATCCGTGCTGTTTCTGCTGTGGTGCTTGCATTGTTTTATAAAGAAGTTACGACACTGCAAACGCTCCTTAGCAATCCCCAAGACGATAGAGACACGACCTGTGAGCAATATCACACAGCGCCCCCGTGTCACTGGAATACAACTGAACAGATCTGCCGCAGGGAGATCTCCGATGCGTTCCCACCTGAAGATTGCATTTGTTCTTGTCAGTGCCATGTGGGCCTTGATTCCAGGTTTCTCCACAAAAGTTCAGGCGCAGAGTACCGGCGAAACAGAAGTTCAACAACTCCGCGAACTGGTGCTGAGCCTCCAGTCGCGGATCGAGCAGCTTGAGAAGAACCAGGGCGCTGGCGTCCAGTCAGCCAAAGAGTCAGCAGTGGTTTCGGGCCAGTCGGCTGCAGGTGCGGGGAAAGAAGATCTTTCCCTGAGCAAAGAAGACCGGTCCGTGCTCGATTTTTTTCGTGGCACAAGCATCAACGGTGCGCTTGACGGATACTACGGATACAACTTCAACCAGCCCATGGGCCGGGTTAATCTGCTGCGCGCCTATGACGTGAGCAGCAACAGCTTCAGCTTGAACCAGGCAAATCTGATCATTGAGCGCGCGCTAGACCTTGACGCCAAGCGGCGCTACGGGTTGCGCCTGGATTTTCAGTTTGGACAAGCGACGGAAACTCTGCAGGGGAGCGCCGCCAATGAATTGCGACCACAAGCGTACCGTCCGATCTTTCAGGCATATGGCACGTATGTTTTTCCGGTGGGGCATGGGTTAACCGTCGACTTCGGCAAGTGGGCCAGTGCCCTGGGCGTGGAAAGTAATTACAACAAGGACCAAATCAACTATTCGCGTTCATACCTCTTTGATTTCCTGCCGTTCTATCACACAGGATTCCGTGCCGGATACGACCTGAGCCCTAAAGTCAGCTTAACGTACTGGCTGGTCAATGGTGCGCAACAAACGGAAGATTTCAACGGGTTCAAATCGCAGGCGTTCATCGTTACGCTGAAGCCCACAAGCACCGTGAACTGGAACCTGAACTATTACTTCGGGCAAGAGCAACGGGACGTGAATGCGGTGCTGAATCCTGGGCTGTCCGTGGGCCCGACACAACCTGGATTGCCTGTCGCGAACATTTCCCCAACGCCGGATGGCCGAGAACACATTCTCGATACTTACCTCACCTGGAATGCGACGCCGAAATTGACGCTGGTGGGTGAAGGAGATTATGTGATCAACCGGCTTTTCAGCAGCTCTGTGCCGCAGCATGCTAGTGGAGGGGCGGCCTATGCCCGTTATCAACTCACGCCGAAGTTTGCGCTGGCCGGACGCGCCGAGTATTTGTCCGATCGCGGCGGCTTGTTCAGCGGCGCCAACCAGGCGCTCAAGGAATCCACGGCGACAACCGAGTACAAATTAGCGGATGGGTTTCTAGCGCGCGTGGAATGGCGGCGGGATTTTTCCAATAAGCCGTTCTTTCTGACGAGCGTCCCGGGACAGCTCAAGAAAGAGCAGAACACAGCCACGCTGGGGCTGATCTGGTGGTTCGGCCAGAAGCGAGGTCCCTGGTAAGACGGGAAGGAATAGCCATGTTTGATTTCTTGCTGATTTTTTTCACCATCTTGTTTTTCGCCGTCGCGATTGCCTACACAACTGCGTGCGAAAAATTGAAGTGAGGCGCCTATGACTCTGGAAAATGCCACGATCCTGTTTATCAGTCTCATGCTCATGGTCTATCTGATTTACGCGCTTCTACGGCCGGAGAAATTCTGATATGACGCTCAACGGCTGGGTCCAAATCTTCGTGTTTTTTGCCGCCGTGTTGCTGGTAACCAAGCCCATGGGAGTATTTATGGCACGGGTTTTTTCGCACGAGCGTACCTGGCTGGATCCGGTAATGCGTCCGCTCGAACGCCTGCTCTACAAGCTGACGCGAGTAGATGAAGAGCGGGAGATGCGCTGGACGGAATATTCCATCGCGATGCTGCTGTTCAGCGGCATCTCCATGATCGTGCTGTACTTGCTTGAACGGACGCAGCAGTGGCTGCCCTTGAATCCACAAAAATTCGCGGCTGTCGCCCCTGACCTGGCGTTCAACACTGCCGCGTCCTTCACCACGAACACCAATTGGCAGTTTTATGCTGGCGAGCAGACCATGAGCTATCTCACGCAGATGGCCGGTCTGGCGTTTCACAACTTTGCTTCTGCGGCTGTAGGAATCGCGCTGGCCGTGGCCTTCATACGCGGCATTGCACGGCGAGAGAAAGACACGATCGGCAATTTCTGGGTGGACATGACACGCTCCACGCTATGGATCTTGCTGCCGATTTGTTTAGTGTACTCGCTGGTTCTGGTGTCACAGGGAGTGATCCAAAACTTCAAGCCGTATGACACGGTAAAACTTATTGAGCCACAGCAGGTGCAGAAAGTGAGGCAGGACGGAAAGCCTTTGGTTGGCCCCACCGGCAAACCGGTGATGGAAACCGTGACTGAACAGATGATCGCGCAAGGGCCGGTTGCCTCGCAGGAAGCCATCAAGATGCTGGGAACTAATGGTGGCGGCTTCATGAACTCCAACAGTGCACACCCGTTCGAAAATCCCACGCCTTTCAGCAATTTTCTGGAGATGCTTTCCATCTTTGTAATTCCCGCCGGGTTGACCTATACGCTGGGCCGCATGACCGGCTCTCAGCGGCACGGATGGGCCGTATTCGCGGCCATGGCAGTTTTGTTTTTCGTCGGGGTGACGACCGCTTACTGGGCGGAGTCGCGTGGCAATCCGTTGCTTGCAGGAGTTGACCAGCGTGCATCACTCGCTCAGCCGGGCGGCAACATGGAAGGCAAGGAAGTAAGATTCGGGATCGCGAACTCAGCCCTGTTTGCCACCGTCACTACGGACGCAAGCTGCGGCGCGGTGAACGGCATGCATGATTCATTTACTCCGCTCGGCGGCCTGGTGCCGCTGGTGAACATCATGCTGGGCGAGGTGGTATTTGGCGGCGTTGGCGCGGGACTTTACGGAGTCCTGATCTTTGTAGTGCTCTCTGTTTTCATTGCCGGACTGATGGTGGGCCGCACTCCGGAATATCTGGGTAAGAAAATTGAAGCGTATGACGTGAAGATGGCCATGCTGTATGTCCTGATCTTTCCACTGATGATCCTGGCATTGGCTGGCTCGTCATCGCTTCTGCCGCAGGGGTTGGCCACTCTGAACAACAGTGGACCGCATGGCCTGTCAGAAATTCTGTACGCGTTTACGTCAGGCACAGGCAACAACGGCTCAGCGTTCGCAGGCCTGGGCGCGAACCGCTGGTACAACCTGGCGATGGCGCTCACCATGCTGGTCGGTCGATTCTTGATGATCGTTCCCATGCTGGCAGTAGCCGGCAGTCTGGCGCGAAAAAAGGCGGCCCCCCCCTCACCGGGCACATTTCCCGTGACAACTCCGCTCTTCGCGGTGCTGTTGGTGAGCGTGATCATCATTGTGGGCGCGCTGACTTTTTTCCCGGCGCTCAGCCTGGGACCGATTCTTGAACACCTGCTCATGAACGCGGGAAAGACATTTTAAGAGGCTAAGACGATGGTAGCCAAAGAGAGTAAATCGAAATCATTGTGGGACGCCAAGATCGTACGCCAGGCCCTTATCGATTCTCTGCGCAAATTGAACCCGCGCACGATGATGCGCAATCCGGTGATGTTTGTGGTCGAAGTGGGAAGCGTGCTTACGACAGCGCTTCTGGTAAAAGGCCTGGTCCGGAGCAGCGGAAATGCTGGCTTCAACCTGCAAATCACATTGTGGCTCTGGTTCACGGTGATCTTTGCCAACTTTGCTGAAGCCATGGCGGAAGGCCGCGGCAAGGCACAGGCTGAAACACTACGCCGTGCGAAATCGGAAACGCTGGCCAACCGGATCTTTCCAGACGGGCGGATTGAAACTGTGTCCGGTGGCAAGCTGCGCGCCGGAGATGTTGTGATGGTTTCAGCGGGAGAAACTATCCCCGGCGACGGCGAGATCATCGAGGGCGTTGCGTCTGTGGACGAATCCGCCATTACGGGTGAATCGGCGCCGGTGATACGCGAGTCAGGCGGAGACCGTTCGGCTGTAACAGGCGGGACCCGCGTTTTATCGGATCACATCAAAGTAAAAATCACGTCCAATCCAGGCGAGACTTTTCTTGATCGCATGATTTCGCTGGTGGAGGGTGCGGAAAGGCAAAAGACGCCCAACGAGATCGCGCTCAACATTTTATTGGCTGGGCTCACTGTCATCTTTTTGTTGGCTGTTGTAACTTTGCAGCCGTTTGCTATTTATTCCGGTTCGCCGCAAACAATCTTTGTTCTGGTCTCGCTTCTGGTCTGCCTGATCCCAACCACGATCGGCGGATTGCTCTCCGCTATCGGCATTGCCGGAATGGACCGTTTAGTGCAACACAACGTGCTGGCAATGTCAGGGCGCGCCGTTGAGGCAGCCGGCGACGTAGATACCTTGCTGTTGGACAAAACCGGGACTATCACTTTGGGAAACCGGCAAGCCACCGAGTTTGTTGCTGCGCCTGGCGTCAGTAATGACCAGCTTGCGGATGCGGCGCAGCTTTCGTCGCTTCCGGATGAGACTCCCGAGGGCAGATCTATTGTGGTTCTCGCCAAAGAGAAGTACAGCCTGCGTGGCCGGGAACTGGCGGACCATCAGCCCCAATTCGTACCGTTCAGCGCTCAGACCCGTATGTCAGGCGTTGACTTGGACGGCCGCATGATCCGGAAAGGCGCCGGTGACGCAATCGAGAAATTTCTGCAACAGAATGGCGGCAGCCTTCCTAAAGAAGTTCGGGCGACGGTGGAAAGCATCGCTCGCTCGGGCGGTACGCCCCTGGTGGTGTCTGAGAACAACCGCGCGCTGGGCGTAATCCATCTGAAAGACATCGTAAAGGGCGGGATGCGAGAACGTTTTTCACAACTGCGTGCAATGGGGATCAAGACGGTGATGATAACCGGCGATAACCCATTAACCGCTGCCGCAATCGCCCGCGAAGCTGGTGTCGACGACTTCCTGGCCCAAGCCACGCCCAAAGACAAGATGGACCTCATTCGCAAAGAACAAGGGAACGGAAAGCTGGTAGCTATGACCGGCGATGGCACCAATGATGCGCCCGCGTTAGCGCAGGCCGATGTGGGCGTCGCCATGAATACAGGCACGCAAGCAGCGAAAGAAGCTGGCAACATGGTAGACCTCGATTCCAATCCGACCAAGCTGCTGGAGATTGTTGAGATCGGCAAGCAGTTGTTGATGACGCGCGGCTCACTGACTACATTTTCAATCGCCAATGACGTAGCGAAATATTTTGCGATCATCCCGGCGATGTTTGCGGGCACATTTCCCGTGCTGAATGTACTCAATGTCATGCACTTGGCGACGCCACAGTCCGCCATGCTATCAGCCGTGATTTTCAATGCCCTGATCATCATTGCCTTGATTCCCCTGGCATTGCGCGGCGTTCAATACAAGGCCATGAGCGCAGAGTCACTTCTGCGCCGGAATCTCTTGATCTATGGCGCGGGCGGCGTGATTGTTCCTTTTATTGGCATCAAGATTATTGACGTAATCGTTCGGGCCGTGGGTCTGGCGTAGAAAGGAGTTTGAAAATGCTCAAAAAAAATCTGATTACAGCACTTCTTTTCACGGTACTGACAACCGCGCTGCTCGGCCTGGTCTATCCCCTGGCAATAACCGCTTTGGCGCGTCTCTGGCCGGACAAAGCTAATGGACAGTTGATCACCAGGAATGGCGCGATGGTCGGCTCGCGAATTCTTGCCCAGCCGTTCACTGGGCCAGCTTATTTCCATCCCAGGCCTTCCGCCGCTGGAACCAATGGATATGCGGCTGACAATTCCTCGGGCAGTAATCTTGGGCCGACGAATCAAAAGCTTATCGACCGGGTAAAGGCCGATGTCGCTACCCTGCAATCAGAGAATCCGGGTCAACCCGTCCCAATTGACCTGGTGACTACTTCGGGCTCAGGTCTCGATCCCCACATCACTCCGGCTGGAGCTGAATTTCAGGTTCCTCGCGTGGCCAAAGAGCGCGGAATTTCTGAAGAGGAAATATTGAAACTCGTCCAGGCACATACAGAAAAACGGCAGTTCGGTTTTCTCGGCGAACCGCGTGTGAACGTGCTCGAATTGAATCTCGTTTTGGATGAAAAGTTTCCGGCAAAAAATTCCCTTTCGAACACTCATGACCTGCGGACATCCCAGGCAATGAAAATGCCTTAGAGCCGCGTGGTGGTCAGGCTTTCCTGATATGTATGGCTCCCACGCCGTTGCCATATTGGACCGTCAGGCCTTTTAGTGGCTGCAAAGCAAATGGCATCGCCACCAAATACTTCTGCCGACAAATAAAAAGCCGGCGCACTAGCTTAATAAATTCCATTTGTGCTGACTGAACTGTGACGCTCCTGCCTACATCATTGCCTCTCTCACCACGTCTCCAGCCACCCTGGCCATCCACTTCACATCGTCTTCGCTCAGCGTCGGATGGACCAGAAACATCAAGCTCGTTTCTCCCAGCTCTTTCGCCACCGGCAGCCGACGGCCCGGCCGCATGTCTTCACTAAACGCCTTCTCCAGATAGATCTCGCTGCAGCTTCCGCTAAAGCACGGCACTGCACGGCACTCCGCGCCCCACCGTCTCCGTCACGATCCTGTCGCGGTCCCAGTTTTTCTTCAGCCGTTCCGGCCGCACAAACGCGTAATGTTGTAATAACTGTGCCCGACCTCCGCCGGTGGCCCCGTCACACGCAGCGCTGGCAGTCGCCTTCGGCAAGCAGAGCCTGTGGCTCTCGCCCACAGAAGCCAGTCCGCTCATGGTCAGCGACAACGCGGACCCCATGTACATGCTGCGGCTTTCTCGCACCTCGCCATGGGTGCTTCCTGGGTTCTTTCATTGGCTCAGGCAGGTGCGCGGTGAAGCCACTTCTGCGCAGATGTTGACCTCGGTGGATCTTGGCCCAAACTTTCTTTACTTTAACAGCCAGTACCACGACGCAAACACGAACAAAGGGTTCCTCTTCGGCAGTCCGACCGGACGGGACGCCAGATCGTATCAGGGATGTAGCGCCTATCACTTTTCCGCCACTAACAAGTTGGTCTTCAGTTTTCGCGAGCTCAAAGCCAGCAACGTGTTTTTGCCCGGCGGCGGCACAGAGACCGACGCGAGCGTCCGCTTTGAGTGGAAGCTTCGTTCTAGCCTGTTGATAAACACCCTCGTTCAAGGTGAACGCTGGCTGATCCCGATACTCCGCCAAAACTCACAGAAGAACGTTACCGGCCAGATCCAGTTGACTTAGGGCAGGCTACGTCCTTAAGCGTATCGCGCACGGCGCCTGTTCCTGCGGTTACCACTGATCCAGGCAGCGATTCCATAAAAAAGTCCGGGTTGCTGTCCAGGAACTGGAAGGGGCGTGGCGGGTAGATTGTTTTGCCGTGGCCCGAGTCATCGAAGCCATAGCCCGCCCACTCGACACGGTAGCAGTGCGAATGCGTGATGTCGATTAACAGGGTTTGGCGGGTGTTGACCGGCGCCACAATCTCTTCATTGAGGCGTACATCCCTAGCCTTGTCGCAACCGTCTGAATGTGGCAAAAGTACCCGTTGTGCCGCTCCCGCTGGCACCTGTTCTTGCAATTCGCCAATCGAAACCGTCTGTGGCGGACCGCCACGGTTATCCACAAAGATCGTGACCCAATCGAAAGACGGCGGCATGTAGGACAGACTCATGCTCGCCTGGACGGCGCGGTGTTCTGCTCGGGCGCGTTCTATCTCGTCGGGACGGGCCAGATACAAGGTGAAATATGTTTTCACCCATCCGCAAACCCAGGGTATTCTGACTTCGATGTCGTGGGGCTGCATGTCCTGGAAGGTGTCACCGCTCCGACCCTCAGCATCGAATTCGAACGTGCCACTGCCGTTGACCGTTCCCAGTTCCCGCCCCTTGAGAAAGATCTTGTACCGTTCGCTCTTATTCGCCAGTTCATTGCGCGCGACGATGTGAAATATTGGCGGCTTGCCGCAACCGATACATCCCAAGATCAAGATGAAGGTGAGTCTGGAAATACACAGCCACGTGATACACGATATGGAGCAGCGCTGTTTCATGCCTCGATCCTCACCCATAATGCGTCCAGATTGTATGAGGTTCAATAGCGAATCTCGATAACTTTCGTAATTAGCCATTGTTTTTCTTGTCATGCGACGATCTCCTAGACAGCAAAGGCGAGACTTCCCCCTGCCAAGTGCGACCATATCACGCTCCAAATCCTTGCTTGGGTTCATCAGCATATGCCGCACAAGAGATATGTGCGAGGTTAGCGGCTCAACGGATTGTGGGTGCCAAAGGGTTAACTGTGAACATTTTGTCAGCGTGAGGCGAGCAACCTAGAGTGAACGCGGCCGATTCGAATTCCGGAAAAAATAGCTTGGGGACCTGGATCATCGGCGTCTCTGGAGTGGTGCTGTTTCTTGTCGGCTCCGTACGCTTCGTCCTCAAGCTCATGATGGCCGGAATGCGGAAGCCGGGTAACGTGATGCGGATCATCGATTGTTGTGAACTGTTTACGTTGGGATGGATCCACGTTCAGCCTCTTCCAGGAAACGGAGACGGCGAGTGATTGCGGGCCGGTCAATGCCGATTCAGCGGTCCTGGCTCCGGACCGCGGGCTGGATGCTCATCGTCATGGTCCTGCTGGGATTGGCCGCCTTCATGGGCATGTTGGGGAACTATTTAATGGCCGGGGTCTTCGCCCTTTTTGGACTATCGTCTATTGCTGGGGTTGGCTCCGGCTCTTATATGACAGCCTGCCCGGTATGCAGCAAACAATTGCGCGGGCTGTTGGGACTCAAGCGCTGCCCGCAATGTTTTTCTTACGGACAGGTGTCGGAAGGTCAGTATTACGAGCTGACTCCGGATTTTGTGGCCAAGGTTCCGCTGCTCGCGCTGCCCCTTGGAGAGCACCGAAAGATGCCGCCGCTCTGCTGCGCTTGTGGCGCACCGGC
Organism: Candidatus Angelobacter sp.; assembly: GCA_049697035.1. Lineage (GTDB taxonomy): Bacteria > Acidobacteriota > Terriglobia > Terriglobales > Acidobacteriaceae > Angelobacter. The sequence continues at coordinate 9,050 of JBAVUZ010000004.1, forward strand.
TGATCGAACGGAAAGATTACGCATTATCCGGTTAGAATTTGCCTTCGACCTCGATGTCCCGCACTGCAGTTTACACACCGGCGGTGCGGACCTGGACTCCGCAACTGTCGCAGGAAAGGGCAAAGCCCAAGCGCCCGTGCTGAAGGTGAGGTCATATGCCTTTTACCTCGCTTGCGTAAAAACGAATTACCCATCCCTGGCCAACATGCAGACCAACAGTAACGTTTCGAATCACACGGCCTTTGCTAGCACGACATAAATTTAGGAGGCTCAACCATGCCGAGTAATGTCAACGGATTTGGAACCAAGTACTACGGTCAGCGTGATTTCCGCCCTGACGGTTCTTATCTCACCACAAATTTCTTTTGCCTGGGATTTTTTCCGGTCGTTCCACTTCATTCGGTCCGCGTAATCCCTGATCCAAAGAACAGCGCGATACCATTCTCAAAGAACTACTACTCCATTCTGGAGAAGCGCTGGCCCCACCCATTGCAGGTGCTCTCCATTTATTTATGGGCGGCGTCTGCGGCTGGCATGGGGATCCTATTCCTTTGGAAAATCGAACCTCTTCTCAAGGAACGTGGTCTGTGGGTGGCGCAGGGCTGGGTAGAGGCTTCCCTCTGCGGCGTTTGTATTACAGCACCGATCTTGGTCGGAGCATTACTGCGGACTGCGCTGCGGAAGCGCGGGCAATTGAAAGGCGCGCAAGCCCTGTAGTAAGCCCTTGAGCAAGAAGTGAGGCTGAGGCATGCCCGATCCATCCGACAATCTGCCAGCTCAAAGCGAGTCACATACAGCAGCGTTGGGGCATCGCCTTGCCCGTGTGTCTGCGCTGGCGGCGCTGGCCGTAGTCTTTGCCGGCGTGGCATATTCAGGCGAGCTTGGGTTCATGGTTTATGCCACCCTTTTCGCGATTCCGCACGCTGTCTTTGTTTGCGCCCGGAGTAGCAGAAAGTGGCAGGCTTGGGGATGGGCGATTGGGTGGGTAATCTCCGCTGTCGCGTTGCTGCTGGGAGCATTTACCGCGCTCAAAATCATGCGCCACTCCCAAGGCTCCCAGATCGCAATGCTGCTCTTCCTTCTGGCGCTTTTACTCAGTCAAACCGCGCAATTGATTTTTGTCCGGCGCGCTTTCCCGGGGAAAATCGCGTTCGGCACACCACTGTTCCGTGTAGTTCTATATTACGTATGCGTATTGCTGGTCGTGGGTGCTACTTTGCCGAATTGGTATGTCCCACCTACTGTGCGCCACAAAAATAAGGCGTTCAAAAGCCAGCGCGATTCCAGTGCTATCGAATGGTACGCGGCGACACCAAAGGATCCGACTTATCCGAGTAACCTCTCCGATGATCGTGAACAGGTTACTAATAAACAAATATGAACCGTCTTATCGAAAGGTAAACACAAACCGCGGGAGACGATCATCGCAAGGAGCAAAAATGAACAACATGATTAAGAGCGCCCTTCTGGCCCTGATCCTCGCCTTATCAGGGACAGCCCACGGTCAGAGCGCCTGCGCGCAGCTGGGTGTCAATTGCAGTCATCCGAACATCCAGCAGACTCAGCCATCCTCACGGCCTACTCCGCATTACCAGCCGCCGCCGGACAGCAATGACTACGCTTCCAGCGCCACTGATGCAGGCTACGTTGCCTACAGGCGGTACTGGTCCAGCGGCTCGCAAGTGGACTTCAACGAGGCATATCAGCAGTTCCAGAACGCGTTTGCGAATATTCGCCAGTATGGTCCCGCCGAGCTTGGCCTGTGCCGGCTGTACGAACGCTCCGGCGACTATGGGAAAGCAATTGCCGCCTGTCAAATTGCTACCGAAAGCCACCGCTTCGCACACGGCCGTGAAGTGAAGAAGTGGTTGTTGAAGGAGATGATCCCATTACTAACAATCGACCTGCATCAGGAGGAGTACAAGGCCGTCGTCACGGATTATGACCGGAAATGCGGAGGCGGTGAAACAGCCAACCAGTTTAACAATGGCATCGTCGCAGCCGAATCGGAGCAAGGCTCAACCGTCGATCTGAGAGCCAACGCCTCGCAAACAGTGGCCGACTGCTCCAAGGCGGCGGCAGACATCGTTGTACGCGCCAGCGCTCTAAATAATGAGATCGCCACATGGAATACTCGGCACACGGGGGCAAAATGAAGGCACTTCCGGGAGTTGTGCTGGGACTCATGTTTGTCTCCTGTGCAGCAGCGCAGGACACTTTTCGCGAAATTAGCAATGAGTTCAGCAGTGTTCCTAAAAGTCTGGGTTGTGCAAACCACGAAGTGGCGTCAGATAGGGTGCAAGTACAGTTGATCGAAGATCGTAAAAGCGTCATGTTCAACCCCGCTGACCATGCCAACGGTCGCCTGGTTCAAGACTCGGGAGGCGCGGCACCACTGAATAACGCAAAGATCACCTTCACGTCTATCTCCTGGGAAACACCCAAATACGGTCCCGTACCTGGTCATGGGATGATGCGGGAAAAATTCTCTTTGGACCGCAAGACAGGAGTTCTGGACGCTTTGTTCTCTGATGATTCTACTGCCCCGCGTCATCTTTATTATGATTGTAGCGAGGACCAAGTCTGGTATAGCGGTAGCTGGCACTACTACTACAACAAGGACCACGTCTGCTACGGAGGGTTTCCCAAGGGAATCCACAGCAGAAGCCCAATCCGGGTTTATGTGGCTGATGTATCCCTCAACCATTGGGCCGACCACAAAGACACAATTCACCCCGAAGGGTACAACTATCACTCGATTCCTCAGAACAAACCGGCGACCGACCTGTTGGTATCTGCCCTGAATCGGGAAGCGCTGGAATCGCGGTCTGACACCTCCTTCATGGCGGCCGACGATTCCCAAAATGCCAACCTGCTTGCCAATTTGACCATCAACTTCGGGATAAACGAAGGAAAAGACCATCGCGTTTACTACGCTAACGTCGACATTGGCGGCATGGGCCTCACCGGCCCGATGGGCTCCGGTCCGGGTGCACGCGGTCAACGGTCCAGGATTTGGGGCTTTTACATGGAAGGGCAGTATGAGAAGTATGACGTGGCCACCCCAGGCGAGGCGACACAAATCGCTTTCCGCGAAATCGCGAGGGGCGTCGTCAATGGGTGGACCTGCAGATAACTGACGGTCATCGCAATCACGGAACCGCGGATAGCCGGCACGCTCGAGCACATCCGCAAGCTCGGGCGGGCAGCGCAGAGCAAAGTGATAAGC
>JBAVUZ010000005.1:0-2485 GCA_049697035.1 Candidatus Angelobacter sp.
TGCAAGGCTTTTTCTGCTTCGCGCATGGCTTTCTGGATTTCGGGTGACTCCAGCAAGTCAGTTCCCTGGCGGGCCATCTTCAGAAGGGCCATGTTGCCCTTGAGGGATGCCATGTTTTCTTTGAGAGACCTGATTTGGTCGGTATCAAGAGTCAGCACCATGTCTTCCACGTCAGCGAGAGAGGCTTGCAACTCGTCGGTATCAAGATCCAGGAAAGATGAGTCGCGCGAGCCGCGGTCCGGCAGCGTTACGGTGAGCGTTTGCTCGTGTTTATCGCGCATCACCACCATGGTCATTTTGCCGCCGGTGCGATGGTTGCGCAGGATATGGCTCAGGTCGCTGCGGTCAGTGAGCTTTTCATTATCGGCTTTCACGATCACGTCGCCGGCTTTGAGTCCTGCTTTTTCCGCGGCGCTGTTTTTCTCTACTGAGCGCACCAGCACGCCTTCGCCATCTTTCACGCCAAAATATTCACCCAGCTGGCGCGTCAGGCTTTCTGTCTGGACGCCCAGCACCGAAGAGTAAGTCTGAATCTGGAACGGCAGGTCCATGCTGTTGCGGGGAAAGTCGGGTGGGCGCGGCGTGGGAACAATGATGCGCGGAAAAGTCTGCGCCACGACCGCGCCGTGGTCGGCCAGTTGGACCTTGATCTTCATGGGAACGCCATCGCGGCTGATGCCGATCGTGACGGTGCGTCCGGGCGGCACTTCGCGAATCAGGCGGCGGATCTGCTCTTCACTTTCAACCGCGATACCGTTGAAATCCAGAATTACATCGTGCTCGCGTAAACCGGCTTTGCCGGCGGGCGCATCAGCGTCTACCATTGTGATTTCCACTCCGCGCTCTTCCTTAAGTTTGAGCGCGGCCAGCCGGTCCGTGGTCACGTCACGAATATCCACCCCCAGGTATGAGCGGCCTGCGGCAGAGGAGTACCCTTCAGCCGTGTGGGGAAGCGCGTCCGGTGTGGACGAAGGCTGGGCTGCAATCAACGGCAACGCCAGTCCAACGAGCAATAGCGCGACTGTCTTTTTCTCAATCATAGGGGGAACGCTCCAAACTTTTTCTCTTACTGTCTTGGTTCTTTCTTGATCTCAATATTCCCAGCCGTGGTGTGGACGTGCAGCAGCGGGCCGCCGCCGTTCAGGCTTCCTTCAGCATAAAATTCTCGCGGTCCCATCGTGGCTGTAGGATGAGTAATCTTCAGCTCGCCAAAATCACTGCGGATGCCATAACTTCGCGCCGACTCCACCGCTGCGCGCACGTTCACGCCCAGGCCTTCCGGCACAAACACGATAATGTCACCCATCTGGGTCTCCAGCTTTGAGTCCGTAAATGGCGCGCCGCCTGACGCCAGCTTGGCCATGATGCCGCCTGCGCCTGTCTCTGCGCGCACTCCGCCTTTCACTGGCCCAATATGGATGCTTCCGCCCGCAGTCTCAATTTCCGCCGCGCCCGTGTCATTCAGTTCGATGTTGCCGCCGCCAGTTTCAGCCTTGATCTTGCCGTCGCACTTCGTCACCTGTATCGATCCGCCAGCCGTTTGCAGCGTCATCACCTTGGCCCACCCAATGTTCAGGTTCCCGCCGCCCGACTTCGCCGTAACATGCCCCGCTGCTGACGCCAGCCGGATACTCCCGCCGCCGGTCGTGGCTTCAACGTCATTCCCTACTTTGCCAATATCGATATTTCCGCCGCCACTGCTCACCGCGATCACGCCTGTGATGCCGTCAAGCTGAATTCCGCCACCGCCCGTCTTCGCTTCGACGCGCCCAGACAAATTCTTTGCCGCCACCGCGCCGCCTTCCGTCTGCAAGCGGACAAGCTGCGTCTGCGCTGGCACTTTAATATCAAAATCAATCGATCCCTGGTTTGATCCTTCGCAGTCCGCCTGCAACACCACCGCATCACCGGAGCTAAAGGTCGTGAACTTCATGTGGCTCAGCTCGCGCCGCGCGCGATCTTCACGGGCAGCGTGGACATGCTCACGAATCGTGTATGTAACGTTATTCTGCTGCGCGCCCTCAATGTGAATCGATCCGCTGCTTGACTTCACTCGCACCGTCTTCCCCGCAGAAAACGTTCCTGAGATTTCCTGTATCCACTCATTGCCAGACTGGCGATAGAGTCGTGGCCCCTGCGCGACCGCGGTCTGACTGACTAAAAAGCCTGCCGCCAGGATCATCGTCGCGATTTGTAGGTTCCTCTTCATCATTACCGCTGTACCCAGGCTTCTTTCTTTTTTTCGATTTGGGCTCATTACCTGCACCGAAAGCGCTGCGGACTTTAAAGCCAAGTACCAAATACTAAGTACCAAATACTCATTCGTAAGGGCTGCAAACCGCTTTCCCTCCGCTTCCAAGCCGCTTTCATCTTCCAAATCAAGCTAATTGCCAACTACTAATTGCTAATTGCTGCGCTAATCCAAATGCGGCATGCTTGCCAGATACCGCTTTGATTCTTCCCGGATAAACTTATTCGGATCACG
>JBAVUZ010000006.1:0-1736 GCA_049697035.1 Candidatus Angelobacter sp.
GTCTCACTTCAGGGGTGCACCTCAAACCCTACGCCAATCTGGGTTGACCTGGGATGCGGTGGGATACCAAGGGAGGGGGTAGAACCCCCAGAGAGCGTGGACGATCGGCGGGCTTCTGGTGAGGCGGAACCTGGGCGCGAAATGCGTCCGGCATTCAGGAAAAATCGGAGTGCCGAAGAGTTCTTTGAAAACTTGATGCTTCTACGTTGTGAGTTCGACATGGAGCGCGCGCTGACCCTGCATGGATGCACCGCTGCGCAGGGAGAGCCGCGGCTGAACGCCGGCTGCGGTGAATCCGCCAGCAAACGGGTCGCCGGACCTTTATCATGGCGCAGCATTCATGATAGAAAGGCCTACGATGAGCCAGGCTTCTAATTTCACTCTGACCACTCCAGACGGCATTGATCTGTTTGTCTACTGCTGGCTTCCGGCGGAGCAGCCGAAGGCGGTGGTCCAGATAGCGCATGGCCTGGCGGAGCATGCGGGACGTTATGCGCGACTGGCGGACGCTCTTAACTCCGCAAGCTACGCGGTGTATGCCAATGATCATCGCGGGCACGGACGGGCGGTGAAATCAGCGGACGATCTGGGCTTTTTTGCGGAGCACGATGGCTGGCGAAAATGTGTGAATGATATGTGGCAGCTCAATCGGCATGTTGCCGTGAAACATCCTGGACTGCCGATTGTAATGCTGGGACATTCCATGGGATCAACCCTGGCAGAGCAGTTTATGGGAGACCATGGCGACGCGCTGGCGGGAGTTGTGCTTTCAGGCGCCAACGGAAAGCCTGCGTTTCTGGCCAAGATAGGCGGCGCTGTTACCTGGGCGGAGCGCGTGCGGCTGGGACCGCGGGGCAAGAGCAAGCTGGTGCAGTCGCTCACCTTTGATGCCTTTAACAAGCAATTTGCGCCGACAAGAACGGGGTTCGATTGGCTGTCGCGAGATCCGGCGGAGGTGGATAAATATGTTGCCGATCCGCTGTGCGGATTTTCCGCGACCGTGCAACTCTGGATTGACCTCTTGGGCGGTTGGGCTGCGGTTTCGCGCAAGGCCCACCAAAATTGTGTGCCGAAGGCATTGCCTGTGTATCTGATTGCCGGCGAGCGCGATCCGGTGAGCGGCAACACCAACCAGTTGAAGCCGTGGATGGCGGAACAGCGTGCCGCGGGGCTTATGAATTTGACGCACAAGTTCTATCCAAACGCGCGCCATGAACTATTTAATGAGACGAACCGCGATGACGTGACTGATGATCTGATCGGCTGGCTGGATCAAGTTGTTGCAAGGCCCGTCCGCAGCGCTGCCGAGCAACACAAGGCCGCGACTAAAGAGGATCAGGGATGTGCCGGCGCTGTTCAACGCATTTTAGCGGCGGCCCGTTTTGCCGCGGAAAAACATGCCCAGCAAAAACGTAAAGGCGAGAATGGCGAGCCTTACTTCAATCATCTGCTGGAGGTGGCTGAGTTGATCGCCGCCAGTAGTCCTGAACTGGATGTGGAGTTGATGATGGCGGCTTTTCTGCATGACACAGTGGAAGACACGGGCGTTACATTGCAGGAGTTGGAACAGCGCTTTGGCAAAGACGTTGCCGCTTTGGTGGCGGAGGTAACGGACGATAAATCGCTGCCGAAAGAAACCAGGAAAAAGCTGCAGGTGGAGCATACTCCGGATAAATCTCCACGCGCGCAAACGCTTAAATTGGCCGATAAGATTTCAAACCTCCGCGCCATCATCA
>JBAVUZ010000007.1:0-4744 GCA_049697035.1 Candidatus Angelobacter sp.
TCAAGGCGCATATCAAAAAGGTCTTGCAGTCGACCCACGTCAACGGTGCCTTGCATAACATAAGCGTGGTCGCCTTCACGGATGATGTCATGCGAAAACTCATGCTCGTCGCGAATTTCGCCCACGATTTCTTCCACCAGATCTTCCAGCGTGACCAGACCGGCGACGGAGCCATATTCGTCAATAACGATGGCCATGTGGATGTTGTCTTTCTGCATTTCACGCAGAAGCTGCGAGGTCATTTTGGTTTCCGGCACAAACAGCACCGGCCGCACCAGCTTGGCGACGGTGGTGGTGCGGGCATCGGCTTCAGGAAGCTGGATAAGATCATGCGCAAGGACCATACCTTCTATTTGATCGATACTGGTGGAAAAGACGGGCACGCGGGAATGCGGCTTGTCACGCAGCATGGAAGTAAACTTTTCAATGGTGGTGGTGGACGGAACGGCGAAAATGTTGGGGCGCGGCGTCATCACGTCACGCACCGTCTTGTCACCAAACTCAACCACGGACTGAATGAGCTGGCGGTCACCCTCTTCCAGAATGCCTTCTTCTTCCGCGGCTTCAATGAGCGCGTCCACGGCTTCTGAAGGATGCTCCGGCTCTTCTGGTTCATGCGGCTCCGCCAGCGCGGCCACTGAGAGGCCGAAACCAAGAACGACGGTGATGGGCAGCATGAGATAGATCAGGACTTGCAAGAGCGGAATGAATTTTACCAGCCATACGCCGCGCGTCCGCGTAAAGAGCATGTAAGGCAACAGGCGGTTGCAAACAATAATGACCAGAATGATGCCGATGATGGCCTGCACGGTTTCCGGCCAGGTCCAATGCGGGTCTCGGAAGACGAGATAGCCGATGATGAAGGCGACCGATGCGGTGCTGAGCTGCGTGAGGACAGAAAAAGTAAGAGCTGCGCGCTGGCTGGAACGCAGCAGACGAGGCTCGACAAGATTTTCAAAGGCCTCAATGTTCTCTTGAAATTCACGGCTCAGAAATTTGCCGCTCTCAGTGTAGAGGCGCTCGACATACGAGACGAGTACAAGCAGCGCGCAGAGCAGGAGAACGACCGTGTAAAGAGCGAGCAGGGTCATGCATCGCTCCTGCGGCGGATGCTGGGTGCGCGTTTGGTGGTGGGTTTGCGGCGAGTTTTGGCTGATTTAGCGATGACAGCGGTTTGCTGTGCTTTAGGCGGTTTGCCGCGTGGCTGCGTGCGATCGATGAGCGAAGCTGGCAGTTTGAGTTGAGAGCGCAGACGAGATTCCGCGCGGGCCATGCGTCCGTTGTCCGATTCATGATCATAGCCGGCAAGATGCAGCATGCCGTGCAGAACCAGGATTTTTAATTCGATAGCCAGGCTGTGGCCGTAGCGCTGAGCGTTATCGAGCGCGATTTGCGCGGAGATGGCGATGTCACCGCCGGAGGGTCGAGGGAAAGAGAGGACGTCTGTCGGCTTGTCTTTGCGGCGGAAACGGCGATTGAGGTCGCGCAGGCGCTTGTTGGTGGCAATCAGAATATCCACCTCACCTTGGACTTCCGCTAGTTTTTGCGCGCGTCGGGCAAAGCGCTGAAGATGCGCAGCGCTTACGCTGCGGGGAGAAGCGCCGGAGATAGGTGGATCGAAAATTACCATCGTTGGACCGTGCAACGCGAAACAAGAAACCGTGGCCTTCAAAACAAAGCGGGAGGGCCAGCCGCCCTCCCGCCAATATTCTACTAAATTGCTACTGTTGCAGAGGGGGCTCGTTGGGCTCCTGCTGCGGCTGCACCTCGCGCGGCAGTTCCAGCGACATTTGCTGGCTGCGCGACCGTTCGTCGTAAGCGCGGACGATGCGCTGGACGAGGTGATGGCGGACAACGTCTTCCTCAGTAAAATAGTTGAAGAAAATGCCTTCCACAGGCTTGAGCACATCCGCGGCCTCAAGCAGGCCGCTGCGGCGCGCGTTGGGCAGATCAATCTGCGTGACGTCACCGGTGATTACGGCTTTGGAATTGAAACCCATGCGCGTCACAAACATCTTCATTTGTTCAGGCGTCGTGTTCTGGGCTTCGTCTAAGATTATGAATGAATCATTCAGCGTGCGCCCGCGCATGAAGGCAATGGGCGCAATCTCAATGACGTTCTTTTCCAGGAAGCGATCCACCCTCTCCGGCTCCATCAGGTCGTATAGCGCGTCATACAGCGGACGCAAATATGGATCGACTTTCTCCTGCAACGTTCCGGGTAGAAAGCCCAGCCGTTCGCCTGCTTCCACTGCGGGCCGCGCCAGGATAATGCGATTCACCTTCTTCGCGTTCAGCGCCGACACAGCCATCGCCACCGCCAAGTAAGTTTTGCCCGTCCCTGCCGGCCCGATGCCAAACACCATGTCGTATTTCTCAATCGCGTCAATGTACCGACGCTGATTCATGCTCTTGGGCTGCACCTGCCGCTTGCCAAACGACCTTTGCTTTCCCGCCTCAGCCATGCCGCGTAGCGTCGCCGTAGAGTCGGCCACCACAACGCGCAGCATCGAGCTCAGATCAGCATCGCTAAATTCCTGGCCAGTACTGCCCAGATGGTCAAAGTCAGTAAAGATCTGCTCAGCGCGGGCCACGTCCCGGGCGGCGCCTTCCAGTTGTACGGAATCGGATTTAAGGTCAATGTTTACGTTCAGGCCGCTCTCCATCAGCAGGAGATTCTCATCGCGGATACCAAACAGCTTCTGGATATTAGGGACGATTTCTATATTTTTCTTCATTCAGTTTTTCGCGGTTACCCTCTCATGGCGCACTTGTCGCCAGACTCCGTGCTCGCGCACAGAGAACATAAGATTGCTTTGTGCATGGAAACGCAGGATAGTTGGCCCACCGGAACGCGGAGGTAATACCATTGGCCTGAGAGTACCGCCGTTATTTGCCCAAGTCAACAAAGTTTCTGCGGCTTTTACACCGCTTTAACATTAGATGCGCTGACAGCCGCTTTCGGCAGCAGGATTAAGCGTCCAGCGCCTCCGCCCTTTTCCCATTTCCGATCTCCTGGCCAACGTGGTATTACGGCTTTATTTTCTCTCTATCTCTCTCGGCTCGATTTCCTGTCTGTCGCGGCTCAGTTATTCTTTTCTCTGTCTCTCTTAGTTCCGATTTCCGAAGCGATGCTGCTAAAGCATTTACTCCCTATGTCTATCTGCGCGATTTCCTGGACTCACACGCTCATGCGCTACTCTCCTCCACGTCCACCTGAATCTGTCGACGACGAAAATCAGCGCGCCCAGCTCTATCCACAGAAAAGCGCCCCAACCGGTGAAGAATTTGACATGAAGAGACACCACCAGTGGGTGCAGCGCCATCGCCAAAGCTGCGCCGGCGGCAGCCGCCAGCAGCCCCGCCAGAATCGACCATGCCAGCCTCTTCAAAGCTCGCGGGTTGTCCAATTCCTCGCTCATCTTCTTTCTCCCTGATCTGCGCCTATCTGCGTAATCTGCGGCGAATTCGCCTCGCCCATCTGCTAATCCGCGGCAAGCTCCCACCCGCTCCCGCCATTGACCCAGGCCCCTAAACCCAAGTAAAATAGCATCTTCGGCTTGACCCTCCGAAAAACCTTATTTGATAGGAACCATACAGTCACAATGGCAAATCATTTTTCTGCGCTCAAGCGCGCGCGCCAAACCACCAAACGCACGGAAGACAACCGTTCCAACACCTCCCGTCTGCGCACAGCGCTGCGCAAGCTCCGTGAGACCCTTGCCACCGGCGACTCCAAGGCGGCCAATGAAGCCTTCGGCAGCACTGTCTCCATGATTGATAAAGCCGTAAAAAAGGGCGTCATCCACAAGAACACCGGCTCGCGGTATAAATCGCGCCTCAGCGCCCGCGTGGCCGCGGTAAAGAAGTAGATTTCCAAAATTTTCGCGAGTAGTTCCCACTCCCAACCAAGTTCGCGGTCTATTGGTTTTGTAGCGGTTCTTTTCTCCCGATACGGAGCCAATCCATTGACCAATAAGCTTGAACTTGAAAATGAGATCCGTCCTGAAGACGTTGCGGCGCTAACGAAAGATACGAATGCTGGGCCGGCAAAGCCTGAGTTGACCGCCGGCGAACGCAATGATGTATTGCTTCCCCAGCCGCTGGTAAAGATCGTGAATTACAAAACTGGTGACGTTACCCAGGCATCGCTGGCCCAGCTCAACCAGCAGATGCGCGACTTCCGCAAGGTCATCCTGCTCATTGAAGACCAGCCCGCTTTTTCTGACACTTGCACCAAAGCACTGCATGAACTGGGTTATGACGGCGTGCAGCTCATCACCCATGTAATGCAAGCTGAGAACCATCTGGACGATATCGTCTCCAACCTGACCGACGCTCCCGCAGCCATCGTCCTGGACCTGGGCCTTGGCATGGATAGCGGCTTTACTCTGCTGCGCAAATGCCACGCCGAGCCACGGTTGCAGCAGGTCCCCATCCTGGTCTGGACGAAACATACTGACGATCTTTCAAAAACGTTCAGCAACTATCTTGGAGTCAAAGATTTTCTGGTGAAATCCGGCGATCCCCAGCAACTGCGCGACGCCCTGAAACGGCTCATGGCCCCAAACACAGCCCAGAAATCCCAGACCGCCTGAGCGCCCCGGATCCCTTTTCATCTTGTCATCCTGAGCAAGCCCGGGCGATTCCGCGAAGCGGGAGAGTCAGGGCGCGTCGAAGGACCCCGAGGTTGCTATTGTGACCAAGCCGCGTCAGGGAGTTCTTTCGATGGACTGTCCCGGAA
>JBAVUZ010000008.1:0-10143 GCA_049697035.1 Candidatus Angelobacter sp.
ATCAGATACTGCTCATAACGCGGAGGTAACTCACCTGCCGAACTTAAAGGGATCACCCCAGCCGTGTGGGTAGGAAGTTGATAATCGCTTGGAGAAAAACCGAATTCCAAACGCTGCCTAATATTCATCATGATCGCCGCTGTTGCCTTTTTTGCGTGCTCTCGAAGCACCTCTCCGGATTCTTCACCTGCAACAGTTGTTTCAGGTTTAGGTGCTTCTCGTCTGCTTTGATGTTCAAGCGTCCTGGGAACATGAAGCCGCGAGGGATTGGATTTCATGGGTTTAAAAGACAATTGGCTCCTGCCAGAAACAACCTCAACAGCCCTGGTCTTGTCCGGCACAATAAGCGCTGTTGGTATACGAAGATAGACCCCAATCAAAATGAACGTAATGACATGGACAAGACCTGACAGCAAAGAGGCACGCACGCTTGGTGTGGGCTTATCTGAAAGTAATATGTGGTCTCTTTCCAGCATTCAAGTGGGATGATGTGCCATTCTTGAGCTTACACAATCGTGTAAGATCCGGCTGGCGCGCTTTCCGCGGCTTAGAATCTTGGAGCTTGCCGGAAACGCGGAAGTTATTGATTCGCTGTAAATCGTGGAACGCTCAGATTGCTAAAATGCCCACAATTCCGCATTTATTGTACGATGAACTTTTGAAAATCATCAAATGTCTTGTCAAGAGCTGATGTCCAGCTGCCTCTGTAAAATGCTTGAGGGTGTGGTTTTCAATCGAGATTGAATCGCGGTGAAGAGCCGAGTAGTAATTCTGTCCATGCCTATCCACATTGACCAAGCAGACATGAGCCGGTTCGCCCGCAGCACTTCCACAAAGCGGCGCTCGATGGCCTGTACGATGAACCTGCCCGCGGTGACAGCACAACGCCAAATGGCACATCTGACCATATGGCAACGGAACCAGAAAGTAATTCTTCGAGCACATTGACTCAAAACATAACCAAATCGAATATGCGGATTCCTATTCCTGCCCCATAATAGCGCGGGTTCGAGTTTGGAAGGGCGTGCATCATCTCAGCGTGGGCCAGCATGGGCACAAACGGGCGCCTTTGCCTTGTGGCGATAGAGCAACGGCGATGACCTTGGAGCCGGTTTCGCTGCAGGGTCACAGCATCGAGAATGGACAGCCGGACCAGCGCATCCGGAGAATGAATGCCCGCAGGGCGCAAGGAGCGATGTTCGAACTACTAGGCTCCTCTCCGTTCTCTAGGTATGGGTGCTTATTGGGCGATTCCCACGACGTCCCAGAACTTGCTTATTTTCAGAGATTTGGAATTTGGTAGAGCTAGTCGGGACCGAAAAGCTCGGGATTCTGAAAACAGATAAGTTATTGATTTGTCGAGAATCCTATAATGCCCACAAAGCCTCAAACGTCTGCAATGCCGGATTCATTGTACGGCGATTCTCAGTCAAAGCAACTACGATTTCACGACAAAGTCAGATCGCAACGCCCTCGAGGGAATCGCCTTGAGCGTGATTTTGCACAAGGCACTCGAAATTGTCGAGTGGGTGCTGACTATTGACGACCTCCCAGGTCGGCAGGTCTTCAACACGCAGATCAGCCAGAGGGAGCGCGCCATGAGGCGATCCGAGATCTTTGGTGAGAGCAGAAAATGATCCAGCCGCATGCCTTCCAGTTCCAGGAACGCTCCTCTTGCCACACGGCTTCGTACCCGAGATTTCAACCGCGGCGTCTCAGGCAGATTTGACAAATCTCCATATCATGTATCGCGAAGCTCCAGAACGGATTGCTTCATAAAATCGCGAGCCTGGCGTACCAAGAAAATCGCTCACACTTTCGGAAACATTCCCGTCCTGGAAAGCTGCGAGGCGAGAAGCGGCAATCTCATCGCAGGAATGAAGGACGTTGTTGCTGATATCACGTTCCAGCTCCAATTTCATTTCAAGGTGCCGCTGGATCTCATGAAGCGCAACAATCTGTTTCGTGGAAAGAACGTCCGTGTACAGGAAGTGGCCGCCGGGCCGCAGCACGCGGTGCACTTCCGAGTAAAAGTTTTCGATCTGAGGGTAACTGTGAGAGGATTCCACGTTGGTAATAACGTCAAATGAGGAATCCTCAAATGGCAAATTTTCTGCATCTCCTTCCCGGAAAGACAGGCTCGGCCCCGTGTGAGTATTCTGGCAAAAACTGACGGCCACAGGAGAGAGGTCCACACCAGTGAGAGCAGCGGGCCCAAAAAATTTGTTGAGAACAGATACGGTGCCGCCTCTCCCGCATCCTACGTCCAGAATTACCTTTCCGTCGATCCCGCAATCCCCGATCATCTCCAATACGAGTTGCACTGAATTTCTGTTAAGGAAGTACTTCGGCAAGATGACCCTGGAAAACTGAGGAGTGCCATCTGCAGCGTATCCGTAATTAAGGAAGTGGGCAAATTCAGCAAATTCAGTAGCATTCAATTGGCGACTGACCGAGTTGTAAAAATCTCTACACTGCTGTTTCAATGCCGCTGGGTCGCTAGGAAGAATTTTCGGCAGGACCAGCGGCGCCGCCATGACATCTTCTGTGCCGATTCCTCGGGTTTGCTGCGCTGTCTGCCTCGGTATATTGGACGCTGAGAGTGGCGATAGGCGCGCGTCGCCAGCCGCGCGGTTGGTCTCGCGAGTGTTGTCCTTGGAATGTAGCATGGAATAAGTCCTTTTTGCAGAAATGTATGGCGCCCCGTAAGGGATTGCTTCCAACAGATGATTCTCCCCGCATCAGTGATCTGATTGGTTCGACTCCATGGCCTTGACAAGGCTCCTGGGCCGCATGTCAGTCCAATTCGCTTCAATCCAACTGAGGCACTCCTTACGTTTGCCTCGCGGGCGCACTATCGACCAGCCTGCCGGAACATCGCGAAATGCCGGCCATAATGAGTATTGCTGTTCTTCATTGACTAAAACCAGATACTCTCCATTATCATCTTCGAACGGATTCGTCATTGGACCTCCTGCAAATTTACCCTTTTGACTGGGCTGAGAAATTCTTGCTCAAGGATACGGCTGATTTGAGAGACCGCCATATGGGCGGTCATATCCGCGTGACGGCAGGCGAGCTGATGTACTTTGATTTGCCCGGTGATGTGTGGCGACCACCTCTCCGGAGAACGAAAAGCCGGCTGATCCAAACCGGCCCTGAACAAAAGGACATCACCTTCGAATCGACCAGGCGTAAATGAGGAAAGCAGTGACATGTTCCTTACTGCCGTCCTCAACATGCGACGAACCTGTTGAATATCGAGTAGCCCGAGAATGTGTCCTTTGCGCCTCGCCAGGTCCAGAACTGCCGATATATCGAGAAGCTTTCCCGCAATCTCCGACATATCCAAACCCAAGAGAGCCATGAAGCTGCCAACCAATTCGGGTTCCTGCAAGCCCTCTAGTTGCGCGGCCACCGTATCCCCGGCAACGGGGGGATACGCATCAAGAAAGACCAGCGTGTTCACATCCTGCTTCTTCTGCTGCAAAAGGCATGCAATCTGATGCGCAACAATCCCCCCAAACGACCACCCCAACAGATGATAGGGCCCTTTCGGTTGGACTCCCTGAATAACCGCAAGATACTTTTCTGCTGCTTGCTCGAGACGTTCGGGAAGATCAAATTCATCAGCAAGCCCCGGAGATTGCAAGGCATAGAGCGGCCGCCGCTCATCAAGCGCCTGCACAAGCCCCATGTAGCTCCAGCCCAGGCCGGTGACTGGAGGGAGGCAGAACAGTGGCTCCAAACCACCGGCAGGATGCCATACAACAAAGCGGTCTGTAAGATTTTGGAATGACACACCAGCGGCAAGATGCTGAGCCAGTTCTTCAACTGTGGGATGCTCGAATAACACTCTTACGGGTAAATTGATTCCGAGATTCCGCCGTATCCGGCTGATGACCCGTGTCGCCATTAGAGAATGCCCGCCCAGAGCAAAGAAATTGTCATCAATACTTACGCGCTCCACGCCTAATGCTTCGGCAAAAACCGCAGATAGCATTCTCTCTTGGGAGGTCCTTGGGGGGTTCCATACATCCGCACTCACGGACTCTGGCGCGGGAAGAGCTTTGCGGTTCAGCTTTCCTGTTCCGGTCAGCGGCAAAGATTCCATTACCACAAACGCTCCCGGGACCATGTAGTCCGGCAGCTTTTCTGAGAGCCAGTTCCGAAGTTCTGGTACCAGGCTCTTGTTCAGTCTTGGCTTGAGAGTGTCATTGACGAGAGCTTTCAGCTCGCTCGAGGCCACAGCATCCCCCGGAAAGCTCACTATTCCATCTCGCTTCCCATCCGCGCCAGAATCACATCTGCGGAACAGCACATCACAAGCCCCAGCTTCTCGAGACCACCGAACCTCCAGGCGGTAGGGCAATTCTTTCTCGAGGGACCAGATATCCTCCAACTCAATGGGACATGGTGACTCCTGTTCCAATTGTTCTCGCAGATCGCATGCGGTCGCGGGACGATTCTCTGAAGTCAAGATCCGAACTGCTTTGACATCCCGGTGTAAACGCGAGTCGGGCAGGTCAGTCACTCCCAGCATATCCGGATGCTCTCGGCCCAGAATTTCCCGCAGCCGCTCTGGACTTAGATGCTGGTCCTTCCAACTCAACCACTCGCATTCCAGAAGTGGCACAGGCTTTCCTACGTGGAGCACAACATCATATCGGAAGCACGTAAGCTCGTTTCGTGCCCGCCCTCGTTTCAAATTGATTTCCACGTGGCTGATCTGCGGCAGTACCTGCGGCAGGCGGACGAAGAACTCCGGAGAAACTGTGAGTTCACTTTCCTCTCGCATCGCTTTCTGCGCGCGCCGCCACAACCCTTCGCAACTCTGCGAAGCGGGCGCCTGATATAGCTGAATCGACGTGTGAAACACTTCCAGCAACTCAAGATTCCGTACATCTCCGATGAAGACTGTACCGCCTGCTTGAACTGCTTGGATGGCCCCCGTGAGGACAGTCATCAGGTATTCGATGTCAGGAAAATATTGAAGGACGGAATTCAATATCACGAGATCGAATCCGCCCGTCGATTCGATGTTTCCAAACTCATGCGCGGGCCTGCAGTCCAGCTTTACCTGCAACAACTCAATGCCCGGACGGTATAACTGCCGTTGAAGCAGATCCAGGGCAGCTTGCGATAGATCAGTCCCGAAATAATATTGGCATCGTGGAGCGATGGGAAGCAGTAACAATCCCCCTCCACAGCCGATTTCCCATACCCTTCTGGGTCGCAGTTCCAGAATGCGCTGCACTGTTCCTTCTAGCCACTCGCACATTTCCTCCTTTGCGATGGGCATGCCCGTATAGCTGCTATTCCACCCAGTAAAGTTGACCCCGGCATCTATCTCCGGACTAGACCTGCTATAGGTATCGTCAAAAGTGATTTTCCATTCCGATATTTGCTCCGCGGTCAATGCTTTCCGTGCCTCGTTCCGTGTCAGCTTTCCCCAGGCGTCATCCGCTAAAACATAAGCCACCAGTCGCTTGTCCCCTGGTGTATCCTCACGTGCAATTACCACGGCTTCCCGTATGCCCTCATGCTGCCTCAAGTGCGCTTCAATCTCTCCCAATTCAATCCGGTAGCCACGAATCTTTACTTGCTCGTCATTTCGGCCCAGAAACTCCACATTCCCGTCCGGCAGCCACCGGCCTCGGTCCCCCGTTTTGTACATCCTCGCTCCGTTCTTCCCTGTAAACGGATCGGGGACAAATCGTTCCGCCGTCAGTTCCGGACGGCTCACATAACCTCGTGCTACTCCCACACCTGCTATGTAGAGTTCACCCACCACTCCAACAGGTACCGGTTCGCCGACACCATCCAGAATATAAACCTGCGTGTTCGCAACCGGCTGGCCGATTGGAGCATTCGTTGAATCAATCCGGGAACACCTCCAATTCAAGGAACCGATGGAGGTCTCTGTTGGTCCATAGAAGTTATTGAAGGTGAGAGACTCTCCGGTCTGCACCGGAAAGCGGTCCAGGAATGCGTCTAAAAACGCTACGGGTAATGCCTCGCCTCCACAAAAAACATGCCTCAGCGAAGTAATGGTTGCAGATTCATCTGCGGTCAGGAAAAACGGAAGAAGCGATGGAATGAAATGAACAATCGTGACTTCCTGGTCAGCAATCAAGCCGGCCAGGTAAGTGGGATCGCGATGTCCGTCGGGACGTGCCACAACTAGTCTCCCCCCGGCAAACAGAGGCAGGAATATCTCCCAGACTGAGGCATCAAAATTGAATGCGTTCTTTTGCACCACCGAATCTGTTCCACTAACGCTAAACTCCTCCTTCATCCAAAGAACTAAATTGGAGACCCCTTTATGGGGCACCATCACTCCTTTGGGTAAGCCGGATGAGCCGGATGTATAAATAATGTAGGCGAGGTGTTCCGAAGTCAGGCCGACATCGAAGGACTCGAGATTCGTATTCGGCTCACCTGCCCATGTACTCACATCTGGTAGTTGCACGATCGGAACGGCTTGTCCCATCGCGCTGCGCAACGTCCGCAGATCGCTTTGGACCAGCAGCAAAGTCGTTCCGCTATCCTCCAGCATGAATTTCAGCCGCTCCACTGGATACGCTGGATCAAGCGGTACATAGGCCCCTCCGGCTTTCAAGATCGCCATCAGGGACACAATCATTTCCAGACTGCGCTCCATGCTGATAGCGACTCGTCTATCGGGTTTCACCCCCAGCTTTCTCAGATAGTGCGCCATCTGATTGCTGCGGCCGTTGAGTTCGGCATAGGTCAGCTGATGTCCTTCATATTCCAAGGCCACGGCTGCAGGCGTCTTCGCCACCTGCTCTTCGAATAGCTCATGCAGGCACTTCGCCAAAGGGTATGCTCGCCGTGTATGGTTCCAGTCATACAGAACTTGACGCCGCTCTAGCTCCGTCAGGAGCGGCAGAGTGCCAATTTCCCGAGCTTCGTCATCAATCACTGCCTGCAACAGCACCATATAGTGCCGCGCCATCTGCTCAATCCGCCACGAGTCAAATAAATCGCGGTTATAAAGCCAGAAAACATCGATGCCTCCAGGCCCCTCCCCGACATGCACCTCCAGGTCGAAGCGTACCAACAAATCATGAGTAATGACCTGTTCAACCTCTAAGTCTTGCAAGGTCTGGGCAACGAACGGCGTATTTTGCACAGCGAATGTCACTTGGAACAAGGGCGTCAAATTGAGCTTGCGCTCTGGTGATAACTCCTCGACCAGCCGCTCAAATGGAACATCCTGGAAGTGGTATGCATCCAGCGTCATCCGTCGCACTGCTGCCAACAGTTCGCGAAAACTCAATCCCGATTGACGGGTATCTCGTCTTCGACCAACCGCTTTCCCAAGAACCAATCATTGCCAAACTCGAACATTCCGAAATTTGCGTTCTGCACAATCAGGGACAAATCTGACAATCGAATGCCCTCAGCGTCGAGGCAATACTGAACAGTGCTGGTATCATTGCCGCCGTCATGCTTTTTCCGCGTAATTCGTTCCTTCTCGATTGCAACGCAAATCCTTCCATCTTTGAGCAGACAACTAGAACCATCGTGGGATAGTCCTGTACCGAGCACGTAAATGGGCTTCTGGCGTGTCACGCAGACATTCTATATCGCCATATGCTGTTTCAACACGACGGATGGAAAGAAAAAGTAGTTAAGAGTAGTCAAGAAAATTTTCCTAATTTGGAAGTTAGTAGCCAAACAAAGTTTCCCAATTTGGGAAGCCAGTAGCCAAACAAAGTTTCCCAATTTGGAAGTTGGTTCATTGGTAGGACCTCAGTGGTTACCGCAAAACCGGCCATGGAGAGTGATCCAAGACAAAGCTGTTTTACCCTTCCCCCAGTTAAAGGCAAGTTAGCAGGTTGACATCGACGATCTTGCCATTCAGGATTGCTGGCGGACGGCAAAGCAGAAGCGGACAACGCTGGCGAGAGCACGAACCAGCCCTTCGAAAAGATTCTCGAGTTCGCGGTCACCAGATTGAGAAGGGCTATTGGGTCGGAGTGAGCGCGCTGTTGACGGAGACTACAGTGGATACCTTGAGGAACTTCATGGCATCGGCGCGGGAATATGTGTCCGATATTTACGTTTCTAGATCGCGGCCGAGCGGCCGTGGCAGAAGCCGCTTTAGACGCCGCTACCGAACTCTTCGTATTCCAGCAACTGTTGTTTTGCGCGTTCATCGACAGCTTAGAGCAGCTGGATAAGGAAAACCCCAGATACACTCGATTAATTCCTCAAGGCAACTCGATTGGGGCTGGCGGGACTCGACCCGCTATGCTCATGCTTTGCCACGCCATACGAACGCTGTTCTCGAGCTGTAGCTGCCTGGCCTTGACGAATGGAGCATAGTGTTTCTCGGTAATCTTCACGCTGCTATGAGCCAGCGGCAGAGAAACTTGATCAAGAAGCACTCCGGCCAGCAGCAGCTCGACTGCAAATGTGTCGCGGAACATGTGGGGATGACAGCGCCGGGGCTGACCATCCTCAGTCTTTAGGCTAACCGTTTTGAAGAGCCGGCGCAGGGATCGTTGCCATCCTTTCTTAGCCGTGTGTGGATCTCCATTGCCGGTCCAAAAAAAATAGCGCGGGTTCGAGTTTGGAAGGGCGTGCATCATTTCAGCGACGGCGGCCAGCATGGGCACAAAACGGGGCGCCTTGGTCTTGTGGCGATAGAGCAACAGGCGATGGCCTTGGAGCCGGTTTCGCTCCAGGTCACAGCATCGAGAATGGACAGCCCGGACCGCGCATCAGGAGCGACATCCTAGAACTTGCTTATTTTCAGAGATTTGGAATTTGGTGGAGCTAGTCGGGATCGAACTGTGCAGGAGTGTTGAGAGCATGTAAGTTATTGATTCTCCAAAAGGCAGAAAGGGCAAAAAAAGGCTCAAATGCCGAATCGGCGGTACAAAAACGGTACAAAAACCTGTTGCGTTTTCTTTCATTGTGATGGGATCTTCCCAGAAATTACCACAAAAATCGGTGATCCCAATCAAATGATTTACCGTCCTCCAGCTGAAAATTTCTTCTATGCCCCATCAAACACGTGCTCGCACCGATCGCACTATTTCTCCATATCCTACCGCCAAGTTAAATCGTCGTTCCCGGAGAGGCCCCTGTTCAAGATAGGTTGCAGTGCCTGATCAGCGCAAGGTGATTGAATGCCTGTGGGAAGTTGCCAAAGGTGCTGTCGGCTTGGACCCAATTTCCGAGCCCAAGGTGGTTGGCATATCCGAAAAGCTTCTCAAACAAGAATTGAGCTTTTTCCAACCCCCCGCGCGCGCGATAACGCGGTGTGTATCGGCGATCGATACCGCATCGGTGGTGCTGAATTTGAAGTAACGCAGCCACGCGTGACGTGCTACCGCGTCGGTATTCGCATGAATGAACCTCCGATGGCAGCCCTGCTCGTAGCACATCACAGACCAGGATTCTACTTTCGCGTGTTGCAAGAGGGAGAAGTTGGTGCCGGCGATGACATTGCAAAAATTGCTGACGGTCCAGAGCGAATCACCGTGGCCGAGGTTGACGCCCTCCTGTATTTGCCACGACATTCTCGCGAACAACTGGAACGAGCGCTACGGATTCCTGCACTTAGCAATGGTTGGCAGAGTTCGTTCCAGGCAATGCTCCAACGAGACTTGAGCTCCAAAACTACGGTGGGGAATCCGGGACTCGCCTATGAGGAACAATCACCAGCATGGCCCGGATTTCGACAGAGGCGAGTCGCGCGTATTCACAAGGAAAGCGATAACGTAACTTCCTTCGTTTCAGCACGCCCTGGTCCAGCGACGCCTGCGCCTGCTGCACGAGAGCTTCTGCATAGTAGTTCATACGCAGGATGGTCCAGCCGGCGCCGTGGCGATAAGATGCTGCTCGCCCCCCCAGTAGGAGGCGACGAGCGCCGGCTCCTCCGCTTGGCGCGTGCCCGCAGCCGACGTGGAGACGATATGCTTGACGCCCGCCCTCACGGCTGCGTCGATGGCAGCGACGTACTGCGCCCCGCGCCTTCCGGGTTCCGGATCGACGGTCGAGATGATGAGCAGACGATCGAGACCCGCATAGGCCTGCGCAAGGCTTTCGGGCCGGTCGTAGTCCCCGAATCGTCCCTGAGCCGGTCCAGACAGGGTTTCGGGCGTG
>JBAVUZ010000009.1:0-4752 GCA_049697035.1 Candidatus Angelobacter sp.
GCCGCTCATAAATCCCGCTTCTTTCGCCCAACGGACAATACACCAATGGTTAGCGCCAGCTGCGTAACCCGCTGATTTCCCGTGCTATGATCGGCGCAATCCCCCGTTTAGAGCCTATTCCGAACCATATTCTGGATTCCCCCAAGGCAATTTGCGCGATGGAAACGATGCACCAATTAGGACGGTATGAGATCGTCGCCGAGCTTGGACGCGGCGCGATGGGCGCAGTGTTTCGTGCGCGCGACCCAAAAATCGATCGCACAGTGGCCATCAAGACGATTGCGGTTCCAGTTTCATCCAAGCATGATGCCGAACATTACAGGCAGAGATTCTACCGGGAAGCGCAGGCTGCGGGCCGCTTGTCGCATCCGGGAATTGTGACGATCTACGATGTGGGCGAGGACGAGGCCACGCACACGCCATTCATTGTGATGGAGTGCGTTGAAGGCGATTCGCTGGACCGCACGGTTGCGGCAACATCGACTGGAAAGCTGCCTCTCGAGATCACGCTCAGACTGCTGCGCCAGATTGCTGAAGCCCTGGATTACGCGCACAGGCAGGGTATTGTTCATCGTGACATCAAGCCCGCAAATGTCATGGTTACGACTGAGGGCCAGCCGAAAATCGCTGACTTTGGCATTGCCAAAGTTGCGATGGCCGAGACAACTCTGCCCGGCCATGTGGTGGGGACGCCGGCTTACATGTCTCCAGAGCAGCTCAACGGCAAGGCGGTGGATGGACGTTCAGATCTTTTCTCTCTGGGAGTGATTGCCTACTGGTTGCTGACCGGGGTGAAGCCGTTTGATGGCGATACGCTCACGGAAATCTGCGTTCAGGTAGTCACCAAAGACCCTGTGCTGCCCAGCGAGATCGTGCCGGGTCTTACTATCGACGTTGATTATGTGTTGAGCCGCGCGCTGGCTAAAGATCCTGCGATGCGCTACCAAAGCGGTAGCGAACTGGCGGCAGACCTGGACGATCTGAGCGCGGGACAGAAACCGAGGTCAGTAGTTCAGTCGGCGAAGACGCGAGTCGTCCCGCCGATAGGCATGATGGTGTCGCAAAGGAATTCGGCAGCGGGCGTAGCGGCTGCGCGAATCCCGCAAGCGGCGCGGAGCCGGAGAACGTTGCTGATCTATCTAACGGCTGCAGCGCTTCTCTTGCTGGCCGGCGTCGGCTTTTTGGCATTGAACTTTAGCCGTTCAAAACCGGCGACGCTCCAGATTATTGGGCAGTATCCATTCCAGAGCGGCGAGATTTATATATGGGTGGATGGCGATCTGCGCTACCACGATGAGCTGCGTACAATCGCACGTTCCGGGGCAAAGTCTTCACGCAACTCAACTGCGAATGAGAGCCTGGGTATTACCCTGCCCGTAACGGCAGGCCGGCATACTGTTCGCATACAGGTCGATGCTGAAGGGCAAATCTACGACCATGACACTGCCATTCCCGGCTTCTTCCGGGCGTACAGCCAGAAGACTCTGATGGTGGATTTTGCCAGCCGAAATCTTGCCCTGCGTTGGGACTGAGATCTACCGACCCGTCGGAGAAAACAAGGCGGGTTTAGGCAATCACAAAAGCATTTCTAAATAATTCAATATCCGGCGCTAGACCTGGCTCGAAATAGACGCTCACGATGTCAAAACGGAATGGCGCGTCTTTCTTGACCTTGCGCAGGAATTCGCGGGCCACGTGGGAGAGGTCGCGCTGCTTCTCCGCGTCCACAGCGAATTCTGCGGGCATGATGTTGCGCGTGGTGCGGGTCTTCACTTCAATAAAACAGAGTGTCGCGCCATCCCAGCCAACCAGATCAAGCTCACTGCGGCTGCGCGGGCTGCGGTAATTGCGCGCAATAATCACGTAGCCATGCTTGCGTAGATGGAAGTATGCGGCTTCCTCGCCACGGCGTCCGGTGTGGAGATGCTGCGGCCCGGAATCTTTGCGCGGCAGGAGCCGTGCGAAGGAATCGAGAGCGCGAAGCGTGAGGCGGGTTAGCGCGCCTGAAGAAGACATAAAGATAGCCGCGAATCAACGCGAATGAACACGAATCATATCAAATATGGCTTGTGATTCCCGTCATGTGCGCTAACTCGCGGCCTTGTCTTTATTTGTTTTCTTTCTCCACAATTCCAATGCACTCCTCCAGAACGTCCATGGCGATGTCTGCTTGTTCCTGTGTTACGACGAGCGGCGGCGCAAGGCGTATGGAATTTTCACCGGCTCCAAGGAATAGCAGGCCGCGCTCAAACGCCAGTTCGACTATGCGGTCGCGCTCGTCATGGGCGATGGCCTTGGTCTTTTTGTCTTTCACAATTTCCACGCCGATCATCAGGCCGCGACCGCGCACGTCTCCGACCATCGGATGAGTTTTCACCCAGCCGCTGAGGCGCTTCATGATGTGCGCGCCGACAACTTCCGCGTTCTTGATTGCTTCAGATTCCAGAACGTCCATGGTCGCCATGGCGGCTTCAATGCATACAGGATTGCCGCCAAAAGTCGAGGCATGCGATCCGGGGACCCAGTCCATGAGCTCCGCGCGGGCCAGCATCACGCCTAGCGGCATGCCGGAGGCAATGCCCTTGGCAATGGTGATGATGTCCGGCTCAACGCCGGTGTGCTGGATGGCCCACCATTTGCCGCTGCGTCCGGCGCCACTTTGAACTTCATCGGCCACGAGCAGGATGCCATGCTGATCGCAAATGCGGCGCAGCTCGCGCATGAACTCGGCAGGAGCAGGCAGATAGCCGCCTTCACCCTGGATGGGTTCAATAAAAATAGCGGCGCATTCTTCCGGCGGCATGATGGTCTTGAAGACGCGGTCTTCGATAAAGCTTACGCACTCTGCGATATGCTCTTCCGCCGTCATGCCTTCAGGTTTGCGGTAGACATTGGGATACGGCACATGGGCAACGCCCGGGACCACGGGGAAGAAGCGGCGGCGCTGTTGCGCTTTAGAAGCGGTGAGTGAGAGCGCGCCCATGGTGCGTCCGTGGAACGCGCCGTAAAAGGCGATGATGCCCTGGCGCTTGGTGTGGTAGCGGGCCAGCTTCATTGCGGCTTCCACGGCTTCTGTGCCGGAGTTGCCGTAGTAAGCGCGAATCGGGCCGGACATAGGAGCTACTTTGCTCAGGCGCTGGGCCAGCGTGATCATGCTCTCATAATAAAAGTCGGTGCCAGACATGTGGATCAGCTCCGCGGCCTGCTTCTGGATTGCCGCCACGACCTTGGGATGGCAATGCCCGGTGGAAACCACGGCGATTCCGGCGGAGAAATCCAGGAATTCATTGCCGTCAACGTCTTCCACAATTACGCCGCGGCCGCGCTTGGCCACCAGTGGATAGGAGCGTGTGTATGAAGGGGAAATATACTGCGCGTCGCCCTGCAGGACGGCCTGCGCCTTGGGGCCGGGTAGCTTGGTGCGAATCTTTGGACCGGCGGCGGAAATAGTCTGTGTTGCCATGTTCATCCTCTTTTCAGTGGTTGCGTGTGGATGCCTTCGGTCCTGAGCGATTGAACAGCATTCAGGCCGATGAAAGAGTGAGGACGTAGGGGAAGATTAGTCGCCGGCGAAAAGGTTGGCGCGGGCGTGCGACGGCAGCACAGCAAGGTAGCGGCGCGGGCAGACGAGAAAATCCACCCAGCAAGCGAGAGATCGCTTGGGTGTGCGCGTTGCAAACCAGGATGTGCTGCGTGAAGCCATGTGCATCTCTATTATAGCCTGAAAACGTCCGGAAAATGACGTGCGGTTGACGGTTACCAGAGTGCATTTCCATGCTTGATTCGCACCTTCCAGTTATTTCGCATCGACAGGACTGGCTGAAACGTCAGATGATGAATAGATAACTCATGAATGCAGCCCCACAAAATCGGTCACGAATTATCGTGGCCTTTGCCCTTCTCTATGTGCTGTGGGGCTCCACGTATCTGGCAATGCGGGTCATCGTGCGGGACCTGCCTCCCTACGTGGCGGGAACGGTCCGCTACCTGATTGCCGGGCCCATCATGCTGGTGGCCTGCGCACTGATGGGAAGAAAAATCAGCCTGACTCGCCGCGACCTGAAGCAGCTGCTGGTGATCTCTATTTTGCTGCTCTCCATAGGCAACATTGGGGTGCTGTGGGGGGAAGTATATGTTTCCAGCGGGCTGGCATCGCTGATCGTTGCCTTGGTGCCGATCTGGGTAGTGATGATTGAGGCGTGGGTCTTCCGTGCGGGCCGCATGACCGCCAAAGGGCTGATCGGTCTTGCAATCGGGATTGTAGGCTTGCTGGTGCTGCTATGGCCACGGATCACCGCTGGCACGCATTTAGGGCATCTGGAGTTGGTGGGATCGGGGATTCTGGCCGGGGCTTCCTTTTTCTGGGCGCTAGGATCTATTTTCTCCCATCGCTTCAGCCTGACAGTCGATGTATTTGCATCTGCCGCCTGGCAGATGACGTTGGCAGGCGCCATAAATGGCGTTATCGCGCTGGTGACCGGCCAGTTCCAGAAAACTCATTGGACAACATCCGCGCTGAACGGAATCGGCTACCTTGTGGTCTTCGGATCTTGGATCGGCTACTCGGCTTATATTTATCTGCTGGAGCACGTGCCCACGCCCAAGGTGGCGACGTATGCTTACGTCAATCCGATCGTCGCTGTTTTTCTGGGCTGGATCATTATGCGCGAGCATTTTGACATTTACATGCTGTTAGGGAAGGCGATTATTATCGCGTCAGTGTCGCTGGTTAATACGTCAAGCATAAAGCAT
>JBAVUZ010000010.1:0-4164 GCA_049697035.1 Candidatus Angelobacter sp.
TGTTGCGGTGTCCAGTTGTGGTCACCGTCCATGACCTCATCCCATTTTTTTTCCCCGTTTACTTCTGGCCAAAACAAAAGATGGTCCGGGCGGGATACCGTGTAGCCGCCAAACGGGCAGCGCACCTCATTGCCGATTCTCACTGCACTGCGAGCGATCTGCAAAACGTATTGGGCGTAACGTCCAAGAAGATTTCTACCGTGCATCTTGCTGCCGATTGCGAAATCTTTCATCCATTCGCTACGACCGATAAAGAAGAACGCCTGCAAAAAAAGTTCGGCATCGGACGGCCATTTGTCGTTGTCGCCAATGCGCGCAACTGGCGCACTAAGAACCTCAAAAGCGCACTTGAGTCGTTAGAGATCGCGCAGAAGGAATCGACCGTGCGATTTGAGACTGTGATGTACGGTCCACAAGAAGGCTCAGACCCGCTTTCCGCCGATCTTGCCCGCAAACTTGAATTACATGATCTTGGCTATGTGGATGCGAAGGACTTGGCTGCTCTATTCCGCCATGCTCATGCATTTGTGATGCCCTCACTTTATGAAGGCTTCGGGCTTCCTTTATTGGAAGCGATGTCTTGTGGCTGCCCTGTAATTACTTCTGACCGAGGTTCGCTGCCGGAAATAGCGGGCGCGGGGGCTCAGTGTTTTGAACCGTTCGACGTCAAAGGAATGGCTAACGCTCTCTGTGCGCTGCTGCGTAGTCCTGAGGAGTTACAGCAAAAAAGATCCAATGCTCTGAGGAGAGCTGCTGATTTTTCCTGGGACAAAGCGGCGCTGGAAACGATATCGGTATATCATCACGTAATTCGATTACATCAGCGCCAGCAGATTTGATCAAAACCGTTAAAGGGGTCTTGGGATGCGCGCTTTAATTACGGGAGTGGCTGGACAGGATGGTTCGTACCTGGCTGAGTTGCTGCTGGAAAAAGGATACGAAGTTTACGGAATCGTCCGCAACATCGCTCGGTCGCAACGCCAGGGCATGGGCGCTTTCGCAGGCAAGATCAGCTATGCTGAGGCCGATCTTACAGACCAAACGTCACTAGATCGCGCCGTGGAACAAGTTAAGCCGGATGAAGTCTACAATCTCGCCGGGCAAACGTTTGTTCCGGTTTCCTGGACTCAGCCGCTTTTGACGATGGAAGTCACCGGCATGGGTGCGCTCAGGATGCTGGAAGCGATTCGCCGACATGCTCCTCACGCCAGGTTCCTGCAGGTTTCGAGTTCAGAGATTTTCGGCAAGTCTGGTGAGGTGCATCAGAGCGAAACCACTCGCCTTCGACCGCATAGCCCATACGGGGCGGCTAAAATGTTTGCTCACCATATCACCATCAATTATCGGGAAAGCTATGGCATGTTTGCGTGTTCCTGCATTGCCTTTAATCATGAGTCGCCCCGCAGAGGTCCGGAATTTGTAACACGCAAAGTTTCGCGAGAGGTCGCTCGCATCAAGCTAGGCCTGGCCGACAAGCTGAAGATGGGAAATATTGAGGGTCGCCGAGATTGGGGCTTTGCCGGCGACTACGTTCGCGCCATGTGGCTGATGCTGCAACAACCCGCGCCTGACGATTTTGTAATCGCAACCGGAATCACGCATACCATAAAAGAGCTCCTCGAAATTGCGTTCTCACACCTTGGCCTTGATTGGCAAAAATATGTTGAGATTGATCCCGCGCTGCTACGTCCCGCTGAGGACAATCTACTTACCGGAGATGCCAGCAAAGCAAACAAGATTTTGGGCTGGAAGCCGACAGTGACATTCGAGCAAATGGTGCGGATGATGGTGGATTCCGACTTGTCTTTGCTTTCTAACCCGGCATCTCTGGCCGAAACTTCTATCGCCGGAGACTAACATGCCAGCTTCTGCCGCCGTAAAAACACAGAACCTCATGAGCAGCCAGCGGCTGCCGATGACACGGTGGAATCGTGCACTGAAGAGATCAATTGATCTGGCTGGGGCTTTAATTCTTCTGGTACTGTGCTGGCCGCTCGTGCTGATTCTGGCCCTGCGGATAAAGCTTCACGATGGTGGCCCTGCCTTATTCCGTCGATGCGTTGTAGGTCCCAGAGGGAAGTTTGACGCTTTCAAGTTGCGAACCATGCGTGTGGATGCCGATGAAATCTTGAGGCATGATGCTCTTCTTCGCCGTCAATTTGAAGTGAATTTCAAGTTGAAAGACGACCCCCGCATCACATCGGTCGGAGCCAGACTACGCCGCAGCGGCCTGGATGAACTACCTCAGCTCTGGAACGTGCTCAAAGGCGAAATGAGTCTTGTCGGGCCTCGAATGATTACTCCCATCGAGCTTAAGAAATACGGCGACGCAGCCCGGATCTTTGTCGAGATGAAACCTGGTTTGACCGGTTACTGGCAGACCAGCGGAGATCAGGACGCTGGCTATGGTCGGAGAATCGAAATGGATTTGTTTTATGTAGAGAACTGGTCGCTATGGTTTGACCTGAAAATACTCATTAAGACCCCGGCTCGGGTCTGGCGCGGATCAGGGGTGTAGCATGGCAAATGTGTTGGTTACAGGTGGCGCAGGTTATGTAGGTTCAGTGTGTTGCGCTGAACTGCTGCGCAAAGGGCACTCGGTCACCATTGTGGATGACCTCTCTACGGGATATAGGGAAGCAGTGCCTTCCGGCGCGGCATTCTTCCAGATTGACGTGGGTAACCAGAGCGCGATGCAATCTCTGGTGAGCCATATTCGCTTCGATGCGGTCTTTCATTTTGCCGCCAAAGCGCTGATTCCTGAGTCGGTCAGCAATCCCGGAATGTTTTTTCAGCACAACGTGGCTTCAGGAATCGTTATGTTGGAAGTGCTGCGCGCTGCGGGCATCAAGAACTTTGTGTTTTCATCTTCAGCGGCAGTGTATGGCACGCCACAGCGGGTCCCCATTGAGGAGGATGATCCCAAGCAGCCCGTGAATTCCTATGGCGAAACCAAGCTGATGTTTGAACGCGTTCTTGACTGGTATTGCCGTGCCTACGGATGGAGCGTAACGGCGCTGCGTTACTTCAATGCTTCCGGCGCCACTGCGGAACTGGGAGAACGCCACGACCCTGAAACGCACATCATCCCGCTTTTACTCCAGGCAGCCGCCGGCGAGCGCAAAGTTTTTCACATCTATGGCGATGAATATGACACGCCAGACGGTACATGCCTTCGAGATTATGTGCACGTGTTGGACATTGCCAGTGCGCATATTTGTGCTCTGCAGAATCTGAACAATCCAGGAATGCGTGCGTACAATATCGGATTGGGAAAAAGTTATTCAGTGCGGGAAGTGTGCAATGCGGCGGCAGAGGTAACTGGCCGTACGATTCCATTGCGCGTAAGCGCGCGGCGTGAAGGTGATCCAGCCGTCCTGTGCGCCAGCCCAAAGCGCATCATGGATGAACTGGGCTGGAATCCCGCGCACTCGTCTTTGCAAGAGATTATTGAGTCTGCGTGGCAATGGAAGCGCAAACAGCAGAGCTTGCTCGTGTCTGTCTCTGGAGCAAAGCAGTGAACCGAGCCCGCAACGTATTGCTATCATCTGATCTCGCATGAAGGCTTTTCTACTGGCTGCCGGAAACGGCACACGGCTGCGTCCATTGACGGACAACATTCCCAAATGTCTGCTGCCGATTCAAGGTGTTCCCCTGCTGGAAATATGGCTGAAGAACTGCATGGCTGCTGGAATCACTGACGTTCTGGTAAATACACATGCGCATGTTGGGGCCATCCGAGAGTTTGCTGCCAAGCAAAAGACCGGGGTGCGCTTGTACATTGCAGAAGAGCCCGAACTGCTAGGCAGTGCGGGAACAGTGGCGGGAAACCGAGACTTTGTAACCGGAGAGAAGGCGTTCTTTATTCTTTATGCTGACGTGCTGACGAACATCGAGTTGCGACGAATGCTTGAATTCCATCAGCAGAAGAGTCTTCCGGCAACGCTGGGGATATATCAAGTACCCGATCCCACACGATGCGGCATTGTGACCACGAATGAAAATTCCATCATCCAGGAGTTTGTCGAGAAGCCATCACAGCCTGTGGGCAATTGGGCTTTCGCGGGAGTGATGATTGCCGGACCGCCGCTCTTTGATTTTCTCCCGGCTAAACGGCCCGCCGACCTTGGCTTTGACGTGCTCCCAAAGATGATCGGCAAAATG
>JBAVUZ010000011.1:0-8447 GCA_049697035.1 Candidatus Angelobacter sp.
GTCCTGCTGTCTTATCGACTGATAACCTGGCTGGTATCGAGAATCCGTGCGCGCCGCGCCTTGGCGACCCAGCAGACGGCCCGCGCCTAGAGATTTCTAAGATCAACTGAGTGCATCGATCCCAGAAACGCCAAAGGCGCATCCTGATCAAGATGCGCCTCTGTATTTTGAATCAGGTATCGATCAGCGGAAGTTCAGCCGGATTGTGGTTGATTGTTCAATGGGCTGGCCGTTGAGCTTGGCTGGCTTGAACAGGTACCCCATCACCGCCTGAATTGCGGCATCCTTAAAAACGGGCTGTCCGCTCATATATTTCGGATTGTGTGGCTTGCCATCTTTTCCTACCGTAACCATCACAATCGCAGGGCCAGTTATGCCGCGGGATTTGGCGAGCGGCGGATAAATGAGTGGGCCAGTCTTGAGCACCTGCAACGGCTCAAGCTGCGATTGCTCAATCGCCGCCGCTGAAGGTGTCGACGATGCTACAGGGCGCGCCAGGCTGGATAAAGGCGCTGACGAGTTCGCGGTTTCCGCGGTAAGAGAAGGCGCGACATCCGGGGCTGCTGTCACTGTGTTCTGTTTCGCGATCCTGGATGCTCCGGTGCTGCCAAGAGTAGCGACCGACGCCGGCTTCTCCGCGACAACAGCTTTTTCTGCCGCCGAATTTTTCTCTGCAATCGTCTTCGCCGATGGCTTTTCCACTACAGACTTTGTGGCCGGAGGCATCGCAATTCCGCTCGAAGCGGCTGGAGCCGTCGCGCCAGGAGCGGATGAAATGGGCTGCGCATTACCGGATGGCGGCAAACTGTTCGCGGGCGGCACATTGGCTGCTTCTTGTGTCTGCTGCGGAGCCGCCGTCTGGGGCTTCTGCATTTTCAGGAAGGCAAACGTTGACGCAGCGGCAATCACCAGCACCGCGACCACGCCAACCATCATGAATCGGCTTCCGGACTTCTTTTCCTCCGCTGCCACTGAATCAAAGGTGCCAAAATTCGCTCGCGATGCGGCATCAAAGCGCTTCTCTTCTTTTTTGGGCGGCGTCGCCAGGGGAACTACTTCCAGAGGCACACTCTTGACCGGCTCTACTTTGGCCGGGAACGTAGCGGCGGCGCGCGGGCCTGAAGACGAAGGTTTGATCACCACAGCCGGAGGAGCTGCCTGTGCGGGCGGCTGCGTTTGCGCGGGCGTAGGGACTGCCACGGGCTTGGCCGTAATAGCCGGCGCTGGCGGCCGCGGAGCTTCCATCTGCGGATTCTCCTCGCGGGCGCGACGCTCTTTTTGCAGCAGCGCGGAAATCTGGTCCGCCATGGTTTTAAGCACGGCTACATGCGTAATGGTAAAAGCGTGCGGCGTAGGCGCAAATGCCGCCAATACGCCAACCACCCGGCTCTCTTCCCGGATCGGAGTCACCACCATTGAGCGTATTCCCAGGGCGCGAATGGCGGCGGTATCGACGCGCGTATCCGTCTCACAATCGTCGCAACGCAGCTCTTTGCCGGTCTGAATGCAGAGTCCGGTAAAGGTTCCGTTGACGCGCAACGCCGCACCGACTTCCGGCGCGCTGGCTCCGCTGCGGGCGCGGCATACGATCTCATCGGCGTTGCCTTCGCTTAGTGCGATGGCCACTCCGGAAGCATTGGTAAAGGCTTGGGCGCGCTGCGCCACTACCGCCAGATCGTCCGGCGAAGCGCCACGCGCTCTCTTGCTCGCGGTGCTGTTAGCAGTATCTGAAGCTTGGGTTGCCATGTGTACGCCCGTCCCTCAAACTCTAGTTTTAATCTTTTTGACTTAAACTCGTGACTTAAACTCGCTGTGTTGCCCCGGAAAATATTTCTGTCGATGCTTTCAACAGCGGCTGTGTCAAACCCGCTCCATGCGCTGCCGCTGCACATTCACAAATTACGCGTTTGTGGGGGACCCCGCTTTGGGAGCGAGGAAATGACGCGTATACGGCGACGAGCAGCCTGTCTTCCTTACGGCCAAACTCGTTTTGTTTTGTCTCCACCGTTGCTGGATGTCTGCACTGCCACTGGCCGTGCCGCTTCCGGAACGCCTTGGGTGGTGCCGCCTTCCAGGATGCGCGCTGCTACTCGCAGGGCTTCAATCTCGGCATTCAAGCCTGAGATCTGCGCCTGGAAAATGGCGATTTGGTTTTCTTTCTCTTTTATCGCGTCATATATATTGTTCATGGTTTACCGGCCTCAGGCGCGAATATAGCAACAACTGTTCGAATGTCAACCGGTACCCAGGTACACACGTTCAGTTATATACCTTAAGAATCAACACATTAGTACATGTCCACAGGTCACACGGTTTTCTGTCTGTGTTCCTGGATATACCCCCAAAACCCGGCAAAACCGCATAAAAACCAGAGTCACATGACTGAACCTCTCTGCCCAGTCCCAGTGTTTCCCATTATGGAACTGCCCATTACCTTCGTAACCTCACATGCGCTGCTAATAACGCTCCGAGACGAACTATTCGCCGAGCAAGACTCTCCATTGGAACAATGTCGTTGATGACGTTTTCGCTCTTCGGTATTGTCTGAGTGGCCACAAAACCGTGGTGTGCGCGGTGACATTCAGTAATACGGATTTCAGTTATCAAGAGCTCTAATGTCGTGATGAAAAAAAAACAATCCGCTGCCGATTTCGCTGAAAGCCATTAATTCTCGGTAGACGTATTCATAAAAGGGGTTAGAATTCTCCGCGTCTCTCGGTTCTTGCATTCAGCGACACTGGAGTGCGCTGTTGCTCTGACCATGGAGAGGGAGACGAAGTTTGATTCAAGGAGATCCTCGATGAAGCGTCTGCAACAGTTCTGTACGATTGCCTTCTTATGTTGTTGTTTGCCATTCATGGCAAACGCACAGAGCGCATCCAGCGCACAAATTTCGGGTACGGTGGTCGACCCGCAGGGAGCGGTCGTTCCGGGCGCCAAGGTAACCGCAACGAACCAGGCAACGGGCACAGGGCGATCAGTCACCACGACTTCGACCGGCAACTACGTGATTCCTAACCTTCAACCAGGCACGTACGATGTGGCCGTCGATGCAAAAGGGTTTGCGTCGGGCGCGACAAAAAACATCGTTCTGAATTTGGGCGACCAGAGAGACCTCGGCTTTAAACTAGCGGTTGCAGGATCCACGGAAAGCGTAGAAGTAACGACTACCGCGCCGCTTATTGAATCAACGAAAACAGATGTCTCCACCAACATCACGAACCTCGACATGGAGAGACTGCCGACGCTGGCTCCGTCAAGCGGCGCCGTAAATGACTATGCGCAGCTCGCCCTCACGGCCCCCGGGGTAAAGGCGGATACCAGCGGCTTGACCACTGATATTATCGCTCCCGGCTCCATCAACAATCGCGGCAATCTATATAACGTAGATGGCGCCAACATCACTGATCAGTTGGTTTCCGGACGCGACGGTACAGGCGCATCCATTGACGAAGTTCAGGAATTTCAGGTCCTAACCAATAATTACAATGCTGAATACGGTCAAGCTTCGGGGCTGATCTTGAATGTGGTCACAAAGTCTGGCACCAATGCCATTCACGGGGATGGGCATATGTATTTCCGTGGAAGAAACCTTGCCGCCTCAGATCCTTTTTACAACGTCGGCATTCTTGGCGATCCGCGATGCCCTGATCCCACTTCCATTGACGGTTGTCCGCGCGCCCCTTTCCACCGCAAGGAAGGCGGTTTCACTTTGGGCGGCCCTTTCAAAAAAGACAAGCTGTTCTGGTTTACCAGCTATGAACTGAGCCGTCAGGGAGTTCCTCTTACTTTGACTCCTCCTCCCGAGCTCGGCGGCAACGTTACCGTTCAGTCACCCGTCAACAACCTGCTCTATTCGGCGAAAATTGATTACCACATCTCAGACAAGCACCTATTGACCGCGCGCTACGCTGTCGATCGTCTGCGTCAAGCAAACGTTATTCTCCAGACGGGCACTAACATTACTCCGGATGGACTCACCAGTAGCACCCTCAATAACGCCAGCTTGAACGTGGGTCTTATTTCTTCACTAACGCCACAACTAACGAACGAAGCAAGGTTTGTATTAACACGCTTTATCACCACTACCGCTGACGCTACGACCGCCCCCGGAATCATACATACGGACTTGGGCGACGCCACCACGGGCGCTGACTTCTGCTGTCCCCAGGGCGGTTTGCAAAAGCGATTCCAGTATATTGACAACCTCACCTGGACACATGGCAACCACACGTGGAAAACGGGGTTCAACATCAGCTACTACCCCTGGAACTCGCTCTTCCCACAATTTCACTTTGGACAATACACGGCTAGCGGGACCGGAACACCGACGGATTCCTTCATTCCCACAAGTTTGACAATTGCGTTTGGCCCTGGCGAAGTAACGTCCAAGGACAATATTTACGGCTTCTATTTGCAGGACACTTGGAAGATCACCCGTAAGCTGACAATGAACGCCGGAGTTCGTTATGACTTTGAGGCCGGAGCATTCAAGGGCGGAAAGATCCCGGGTCCTAACGGAACGTGCTTCCAAGGCAACGGTTTGATTTCCGCCTGTTCGTCAGACGGGAATAACTGGCAGCCGCGGTTGGGTTTCACTTATGCCCCCTGGGACAAGACACTGTTCCGTTTGTCCTTTGCCGAGACAACAATGCTCGCATTCAACAACGTAGTGCTTGATTCACTTAACTTCGATGGCACAACGCTGAACACGGTAACCCTTGACCCGCTCAATCCTCCTGCCGGGTTCACGGGGCCACAAATCCAGGCACTGTTGAATGCAGCCTTTCCCAGCCTGCCAAGCGCGGCTGCTCTGGCGCCTTTCGCCCCGAATCCAGCAGGACCTTTTGGTCGCGTACGACCCATCTCACCCAACCTAAAGAATCCGGAAATGCGTTCGGTGAATTTCGGTATTGAGCACCAGTTCACCAATACGCTGAAGGCAGGAGTTCAGTACATCGGTCAGTTCGGCTTTGGCCTGTTTGGAGAGCGTGATACCAATGCACCACCATTACTCCCTGACCCGAATCACGCAGGTTTCTTCATGTTCGGACAGCGTCCAATCCCCACGCTTTTTGCGGCGGTCAGGACAAACGAAAACTCGCGCACATCGCATTACAACGGCATGCTTGTAAACGTGGAAAAGAACTTCTCCAGGCATGTACAGTTCAATGCCAGCTATACATGGTCACACGCTCTCACCTCGGGCGAAGACTTCTTTGGTCTTTCGGAACCGGCTGATTTCGTGAACACCAGACCGGAATTGGGTCCTGCGTTCAACGACATCCGCCATGCCGTCAATATGGGTGTGGTTCTGGATTCAGGCAGGATGACTTCCAACCACTTCGCCGGTGCTTTTGCCAATAACCTGGGATTGAGCTGGGTCGGCCAGTTGCAATCCGGACGGCCCTATCCGATTTCGACAGGTTCTGCTCCATTCGGCGGCAGCGCCAGATTTTTTGGCGCCGGCAGCGAAACGCAGCAGCGGCCTAACGTAGCGGCAGACGGAACCATCAATACGTCTGGTATCGCTTCCTTCGACCTCAGTAACGCACTGTTCGGTCCAGACGCGGTAGCTGCGTGTATCACGGCAGGGCTCCCCGCCGCGCAATGCCAGTCCATTCAAAATGCATTTGCTCCCCCCGTCGGCGTAACTTTCACCGGCGCGGTCGATGCCGTATCGGGCAAGCCCGTTACTTTCTCAAAAGTCAGCGGCAACCTGGGCAGAGATGCAGGCCGCGGATCACCGTTCTACAAGTTCGACGCCTCTCTGCACAAGTCGATCAGCATGCCCAAATATGAAAACATCAAGCTGGAACTTCGGTTTGATGCCTTCAACGTCTTCAATCACACCAATGCAACTTTGTTCAACACGAATGATGTACTCAACGTCATGGCTCCCTCCGTCACCAATGCCGGCAGCACCGATCCGTTAAAGCCACCGACGGTAAATCCTGATTTCTTCACCTGCACTGGCTGCATGCGGCCCAATGGCACTTACGTTGGAACCAACGGAAAGACCTTGACCCTGGCTGACCTGCAAAAAGGTGGCAGGATCCTTTCGTCGCCGTTTAATGGTCTGGGCGATCCTGGGGCCGATGACGGACCAAGAAGACTCCAACTCTCATTTCACGTGCGCTTCTAACCGCACACGTGGACAAAACCAAAAAGGCGGGCCTTCAGGTCCGTCTTTTTGCTTTTCTGAATGCCACTTCATAATCAGGCGGCGGTCGATCGCGTCACAGTAAGCTTTTTGATCTCAGCTTGCCACACCGCAAGCAGTACGCTGCCAATCAGCACCAGCGCCAGGCAAAGTCCCAGCCACATGCCCACCGCCCCCATCTTCAGCTGAAAACACAGGAAGGCGCCCAGGGGAAGGCCTATCACCCAGTAGCCGACAAAATTGGCAAGCATGGGAATGCGCGTGTTGCCGGCGCCTCTGAGCGCTCCGGTGGCAACGACCTGTAATCCGTCGAACAACTGGAACACGGCTGCTACCAGCAGCAATGTGGCCCCGGCATTGACCACAGCGGCTTCAGGCGTGTACGCGCGCGCAATCGGCCTGGCAAACAAAAACAGCACGAACCCTGAGCACGACATGAAAAGCGCCCCGAAGAAGATTGCCATCCATCCGGCGCGGGCAGCGGCGTGCGGATCGTGTGCGCCCATGGCATGGCCCACCCGCACGGCTGCAGCGGAGCAAATGCCCAGCGGGACCATATAAGTGAAGCTGGCGACATTCAGGGCAATCTGGTGTCCGGCAAGCTGCACCGCCCCCAGTTTGCCGATAAGGAAAGTGGCCATGGCAAACGCTCCGACTTCAAGCAACAGCTGCGCAGCCGCGGGAAGTCCCAGCCGCAGCAGCAAGCGTATCCGATTAAGTTCAAAACGCCGCGAAGCGCTCCACAATCCGCTGGACCGTTTACGGTCGTAATAAACCGCTGCAATCGCCAGCACCACGACCATATACGCCCGAGAGATGCACGTGGACCATCCGCTGCCGGCAACTCCAAACGCCCGCGCACCCAGATGGCCGTAAACCAGCACCCAATTCCCTGCCAGGTTTACCAGGTTCGCCGATACCAGCGCAAACACTACAGGCTTCACAATGTGCATGGCCTGCAAGTAGCGTCGTAAAGCGAAATAGAGCGCAAGCGGTAGCGTGCTCCAGACCAGCGCTTTAAGAAATGGGACCGTGGTATTGACCAGCGCGGGCGCAAGTCCTAAATGGCCAAATAACGGCAAAAATATCAATACGGAAGCCATCAAAATGGGCGACAGAATGCATGCCAGATAAAGCGAGTTCCACATGGTGCGGTGGCAATCTTCAAGACGGCCCGCGCCATACGCTTGCGCTACCAGGGTATCCATACCCAGCATCACGCCGCTGCCAAAGATTCCAATGGTATAAAACAGCGTGCTGCCCAGGCTCACCGCGCCAATGGCGGTTGCGCTGTCTGGCAGCCGGCCAACCATTACGGTGTCAGTAAACGCCATGGCCAGCCATCCCAGTTCGGTAAGGGCAAGCGGCGCAGCCAGCCGCAGCATGGGACGAAATTCCTGGCCTATCTCTCGCGTTTCCACTGGATGATTTAAACACACCTTTTCCATCGGAGACGGAAGGCCATATTTTGCGGATGGGTAAAGCAGGCAGGAGATCCAGGGGCTGCCTGGCCTTAGATCAGTTGACGATGAACGGCTCTACGTCAGGATAATCTTCCAGGATGGCGTGATAACCGGAAGTGATTCGTGTGGGATTTTTGACCGCCCGTCGCAGCTCAAAACGGACATCGTGGTTGCACTTCCTGCAAATGGGGAACCGCTGGTCCTGCAGCAGAGTGGCCTCATGCATTAAACGGTGCGAATCGTGCGTAACCCGGTAAATTCCACTTTCAGGCACCAGATCTCCCGGTCGATATTTCTTTCGCACAATGCGTCCTTGGGTGGAATTCGATCCAACGCTTTCGGAATCGCATAGATAGTAAAAGATTTTTAATAATCGTGACAAGGCCCATGTACCAATGACATGTGGCATGCAGAGTCTCTGCCAGCGTGCTCCTAAGCATTTTATTTATGCAAAATTCAGCAGACCGGGCTGCTCAAAATCAAATGCTGGGGTATAATCCGGAAAAACCAACACAACCTAATCCAACATCCATGGCCAAAATTCTGTCGGTTTCTTCCACTGAAGTCCTCAACACAACTCGCCACTTGCTGTTGGAACATCAAGGATTCACTGTTTGCTCCGCGCTGACTTTGGCGCAGGTTGAAGCCCTGGGTAAAAGCAGTGAGAAAGTGGACTTGGCCCTTATTTGCCACGGTTTCCGCGGAGTGGAAAAGAGAAAAATCGCCCACACCGTGAACCACTACTATCCCGGCCTGCCGATTCTGGAAATGTGCTTCCATTCGCCTGAAATCCCCGGCGCGGACTTTATTTTGAGTGATGC
>JBAVUZ010000012.1:0-2781 GCA_049697035.1 Candidatus Angelobacter sp.
TTGAAGAGTTTCAGGGCACGCTGAATTCTGACAGTAAGATCTTCAAGCTTGAATCCAACGCTGGATACGATTTCAACAAGCACTTCGGCGTATTTGTGGGCATGCCGTTTTACTTTGCCAACACGCAGACCACCACCACGCAGGTGAACGGAACGGCGACCACAACAACGACGAACGTGACCAATAACGGATTGGGCAACGCGTATTTTGGCTTTGCCATGCGCGCGCCAAACAAGACGCTGGATTATGGTTCCACCGTAACGCTCTCAGCCCCCACGGGCAGTACGTCCAAGGGCTTCAGCAGCGGACGCGCCAACTTTGACTGGGACAACCGCTTTGAGCACGCTTTCAACCGGCTCACCCCATTTGTAGACGCGGGCCTGGCCAACGCCGTGCCTGATACAGGATTGAACACCAAGCCTTTCAGCTCGTTGGGCATGCTCTCACACATGGAAGAAGGCGCAGAATTTGAACTGGTCAAACATTTTTCAGTCGGCGGCTCCGGCTATGAGATTTTTCCTTTCGGCAACCAGAAGGTCTTCAGCAAGATCGTGGGCAAAGGGCAGAGCGGCAGCGGCAAAGGCAAAAACAGCTTTGACCTGGCGGCAGTCACCAGCGGCTCCGGCCTGACGCGCGAAAACGGATTTAACAGCTGGGTCGCTTTCGATCCCACGCCGCTATGGCGCGTGCAGTTTGGCTTCACCCGCAGCGTTACTTATAACCTGAACAGCTTTGGCTTTAACCTGCGCATGAACCTGGGCAGGGCCGCTCACCAACACGGAAGTTAGTAAGGAAGGAAAAAATGAAAGTTAAACTGTTTCTCTCGACGGCGGCGATGCTCGCATTCATGACGTCGCCGGTGTTCGCACAGCATGGGCACGGCGGCGGCATGGGAAGTTCCGCTTCGATGCACGGCAGCGATCATTCGTCATCGACACATGGCAGTTCCGGCGACCACTCTGGGCAGGGCTCGTCACAGAGCTCCGTTTCCACCCGGCTATCGAGCAACACCAAGCTGGCCAGCAAGCTGCAGAGCTTGCTGCCGCCGGGGACTGATCTGCAGACAGCCGCTTCAGGTTTCAAAAACCTGGGACAGTTTGTTGCCGCGGTCCACGTCTCGCACAACCTGGGCATACCTTTCGATCAACTGAAGGCCAAGATGCAAGGCCCCCCGACTGAGAGCCTGGGCAAAGCAATTCATCAATTGAAACCTGACGCCAACGCCAAAGCGGAAACCAAGACAGCCGAAACTGAAACGCATCAGGATATGGATAACGATTCCAACGATTCCACCAAGTAAAGAATAAAGAAGAAGTTCGCGTGACAGAGAGGCGGCCATGGGGTCGCCTTTTTTACTTAGCTGGCGCGCGCGCGCGGCACGTAATTCCCATCTTCCAACACCTGGCATGGCGCAACCTGCGGCGTGACCAGCGCTTCCCTGGGAATGATAAAAGTCTGCTCCAGCGCATACTGCCCAGACATGGCGGCGTGGGGAACGCCGTCGGTATAGACCATCCACGAGCTGCCCGGCGGAAAAACCAATTCCTGTTTCGGTGAGTTCATCTGGAAGTCAGAGTTTTCCTTGAGCCAGTCATGCAGGTATAGCATGAAGTCGTCATAGGGTGAGCGATCAGGAACAGGCAATCCGATCTTGCTGGCCATGTGCGCCAGAGCGCGTGCCACTCCGCTGTTCGATGGCCCAATTTTTTTCTTCTGCATCAGCTTGGGCAGAAAATCATGGAACGGCTCGCCCACATTCCATACGCGTCCGACGGATGGATTGATGTTGGCGAACACACGCAAGATGCGCGCACCGTGCGTGGGCCGCGAGGGAAAGGCGTCCACGTGCAGCAGATCATTACGCTTGTGCAGTGAGAGGTCGCGGCCCTGCTCTTCCAGCGGGCGGAAGCTGGCAAAGTCCAGCTTCATCTTGCCCGCGTATGGCGCCAGAAATTGCGAAACAAATTTCGTAACCGAGGCGGAGAAATCCCGCATGATCGCGTTCATGCGCTCACGATCAGGTGAGTTCTCATCTACGCCCTTGAGCAGATCTTTGGCTGGTCGGTAAGAAATGTTTTTATGAAAGCGCGAGCCGGTCTGTTTTTGCGAGAGCAGGAAGGCGCGGTCAGCGTCCGGGAAATCAAACGGCACGTGGCTGAA
This sequence comes from Candidatus Angelobacter sp., assembly GCA_049697035.1. Taxonomy (GTDB): domain Bacteria; phylum Acidobacteriota; class Terriglobia; order Terriglobales; family Acidobacteriaceae; genus Angelobacter. The sequence continues at coordinate 2,161 of JBAVUZ010000012.1, forward strand.
GAACAGAATCTTGCCGCGCTCCAGTTGATCGCAGTGCCATGGAGCCAGTGTCAGATCGTATTTACTTACGTCGACGATTGCCGAGCTGCTGGATACAGCCGTCATAAACATCCTTGAAGTTGTGCGCTTGAGGAAATCATACGCGCATCATTCCGGCTCCGCAAAACAAAGCGGCCCGAGCAGCCAAAGACTCAATCTTTCACTCGATACAAATGGTAATTAAGACAGGGCGCGGACTGATGCCCGCGCCCTGTCCCATTTTTAGTTGCCGCCCTTCTTGCAGAGAGCGCCGTCGGTAATCGAAGTCAGCAGCCCCGCAGAAGCGGTGATCTGGCGGCTGAAGCACCCGCTGACAGAATCATTGGAGAAAAAGTCCTGCGTGCTTTGCTGGCCCGTGTTTCCAGTGATGTTGAAGTTGGAATCAAAAAGCAAGGTGTCACTGGGCGTGACGGTATTGGATACAACGCTGAACGATGCCGGGCCATTGTCGCCGTGATGTACCGCCGCGCTCTGGAATTGCTGCCGGATCGTGGTGGTCTGCTGGCCTGAGCCATCCGGATTCAGGGAGAAAGTGAAACCCAGGTCCAGCGGCCATTCAAAGCGCTGTTGGCTGTTTCCGCC
>JBAVUZ010000013.1:0-1883 GCA_049697035.1 Candidatus Angelobacter sp.
CACTGGCGGAAGATCGAAAGGTGAATGCCACATTCGCGCCAGCCTGTGCGGTGGCAAGAGCGATGGCCTTGCCCAAACGGCGGGCCGCTCCGGTGATGAAAACCGTTTTGCCTTTCAAATCATTCACGCAGGCATTGTAAATGGGGGTGGGAGCACCGTTGGGCAGTTGCTAAGCCCTTTGTTTGTCTGGCATACGAGTGGAAATCAAGCAATGTGGGCGAAAGCGGAAGCCCCTAACGCGTACCTGATAGGCGTTTGAGTAGCAGTGAAACGGCTGATCAGCAACGCATTTGAGCCCTCAGATAGCGAATAACCCCGCCAATCCATCTAAAAGATAGGCTGCTCAAAAAACTTAGGGTCTCTCCAAAATTCTGCTAATATATGCGTTGTCACACTGAGTCAGGCGCTCAGGTGCAATCTTTCGCAGGCTTATTGAAAGATTGGCAAAGAATGTATTTCCTTTCTCATAGATCGTTGCGCGGCTTCGTTCTTGGCCTCATGTTTTTCCTGGCCGGGACCGCGAGTTGCTGGTCCGATTCGTATGATCCGGATCCTTATGACGATATCCCGCCTGTTATAACGGTCGATTTCAATTACGTTGTCCCCAGCCAGGTTACCGAGCGTGCGCTCAGTACCCAGTTGGAAGCGCCGCAGCGCATCGCTATAGCAACCGGACAGCTGCCAAGTTTTGCACCCCTAGAACTCTTCATTCATCGCGGCACCGCCGCTCCACCAAGCCATGGCCCGTCAAACCTGCGAATACCTCTCAGACGCTAGAGCGTTCGTCCAAACTCTTGAGCCCAAGGCACGCTCAGGGTCCGCCTAAAGTGAATTCAGAAAATTGGCAAGAATTTTCCGTTGCAGCGAACGGATGATTTGCCAGCACATTCATGGCAGAGATGCGTGGACTTTCTTTGCAGGAATCGCGGGCGAAAGTGCTTTTCAAGCAGCAAGTTGAAATTCAGCAATCCCAAAATTGATTTCTTCATCGCCCTTTCTGGGTGGTGAGGAAGGCCGGAATCGGGCTTCCGGCAAAGAGTCGGGCACCGGCACTGGTAGCCGGCTGGGCACCGCGCATCAGCCAAAAACCACGTTTCGGTGCCCGACTTTTCCTGTTCAAAATCAGCGAAGGCCCCTGCGACCCCATGCCAGCCTCGCTATACGACGCTGGCTTCAGAAACTCGGCCGCTACTTTCTGCAAAGAAGTGGCGGCCGAATTTGAAGAGAGTGACGCCGGCCGTCATGCCCGTGATTGCCGCCAGCGGGCCGCCAATAAGAATTCCGAGCATGAGAGTAAAGAGGAAGAGACTTCCAACACGTCCGAAAGACCATTGCCCTTCCAACATGGGAAGGCCACAAGCATAGAGCGCGGCAAATATCACGAACGTCCCCGCGCCTCAACCGTGACGCACCCAGCTGCGATACACGGCTCATGGAGAAATATAAATTAGCGCACGTTGTCAGGGTTCAGAGATCAGGGAACAGAAATCAGGAATCGCAAAATTCATACTTGACATTGACAGAGAATCCACTACCATATGGTTGTGGATAGATTGGGTACAACATTTGCGGCTCTGTCTGATCCAACCCGGCGGGCGATGATCGAACGACTCTCCCATGGGCCTGCCTCGGTGCATGGATTGACGGAACCGTTTGCACTCTCACAACAGATGATTTCAAAACATATTGCCTACCTGGTGCGGGCGCGGATTGTGATCAAGACGAAGCGTGGACGAGAGAGCGTGTGCACCCTTAGGCCAGAGGCGATAAAGACAGTCAGCGACTGGGCGATTAGCTATCGCCGATTCTGGGAAGAGAGTTTCGACAAGCTGGATGTGGTGGTGAATCAAATGAAAAAAACGGGGGTGAGAGATGACAAAAAA
>JBAVUZ010000014.1:0-3862 GCA_049697035.1 Candidatus Angelobacter sp.
TCTGCCTCTCAGCATGATGTTCAAAGTCTTTGCGCCGAACCAGAACTTTATGACCAGCGTGGCTGAGTACATCAACGTGGAAAATGGCTTCCCGCCAAGCGGATCGCTGGCCTTTGATCCGACCCTCCGGTTCTTGCGCAATGGCAGGGACATGGCCTCTTACACCCACGTGGACGTGCTCCACGAAACGTACTTCCTCGCCTTCCTGCTCCTTCTGAACCTCAATGCGCCACTCAACCCCGGCAATCCCTATATCGGCTCAAAGACAGAGCACGGCTTTGGCACGCTGGATGGGGCAGATTGTTCCGCAACGCTGCCTGAGATGGCGACCCGAGCCCTCAAAGCCGCGTGGTTCCACAAGTGGATCGTCAACCTGCGCCAGCGCCCGGAAGATTACGGAGCACTGGTGCATGCAAAGCTCACCAACAGGAGTCCGCTCCCGCAGGCCGCGGCACATTTGCATGCTGACGTTCTGAACTCGCAGGCAGTCGCCAGGACGTTCTCGCAGTTTGGCACTTACCTGCTGCCACAGGCCTTCCCTGAAGGAGCGCCGACTCATCCGTGCTATCCCACGGGCCACGGCACCGTCGCAGGCGCATGCATCACCGCGCTGAAGTTTTTCTTTGACGGCAGCCGGAAGATCCAGCCGTTGCTCCAGGCCGCCGGCACTGACGTGATGCAGCCCAGCGAAGACGGCCTTTCTCTGGTGCCTTACACCGGCACAGACGCCGCCAACCTTACCATCAACGGTGAACTCTCAAAACTGGCATTCAACATTTCCTTTGGTCACGGAATCCACGCGGGCATTCACTTCCGCAGCTCCACCCGGGCTTCCATCCTGCTGGGCGAGCAAGTGGGGATCAGTGTGCTGAGTGACCGGGCTGTGGGCTACAACGAGCCGTTCACCATCAACATCACCAAATTTGACGGCACGACCCAATCGTTCGTCAACAGCAGTCCGGGCGTATTCAACAACGGCAACACAACGACTACGTGCCCAGCGCTGGCATAAACTGAAATGCAGCATCTTGGTAATATCAATTGCAAGGGCAGCAGCCGGGAGTCCCGGTTGCTGCCTCTTTAATTTGTATATTCGTATTGCGATTACTTATGCCACACAAAGAAAAACGGTAGTGTCCTAATTTGAACGCCTTCGCCTTTTTACTGCTATAACGAAGTCGGGCCGCAATCGTGTTCTCGCACGAAAGCAGCCCTAACCAAAAATCACCTTTCGTGAAAGGCGAAAAATGGCTGTCCACAAGCGTACCAAAAATAAAGGCTACCAGCGCGTTCAGGCGTTCCCCCAAGCCAAAGGCAAGATCATTGAGCGCGTCGAACTGGACGTTACACCCGACTACTACATCGTCGAAATCCGCTTTCAGGATAAGACCGCGCTCAGTTTTGAGCTTGAGCCGTGTGTCATGGTCTACCCTGAATTCACCAACTGGAAAAGCGGAAATTACCGACCGCTTAAACGATGGCGACCTGTGCATAGCAGATCGTCCCGCCGATAACCCCCGAACCCGCTGAAAGGCGGGTTTCTTATTACTGGATTGCAGCATTCAATGTGCTCCTAATCCATTCCGAAACTGTCTTACCGTCAGACTTTGCCTTTGCCCCGAATGTCTTTAACTCATCAGGCGTAACCCGAACGCGCAACATTACAGCCTTAGCATTTCCTTTCGGGAGTGTTGGCCTTCCAACTTTTTTGGCTCTAGGCATTGTTCCTGTACTCCTGAATGATGGCCGCTCTCACCGCTGTCTCTGGCGATATGGCAGGTGGAATGTGAAGCACCGTCACATGGCGACGTTTGCCGGGTTCGGCTTCGTGCGCCCACGCATAAACTCTGTGCGTTTTTGGATGGCCGATTAAATCAAAAACCTCTACAACTCCATCCCAAATTGTTTTTCCTTGGTGCTGCTCTTTGACTGGTACGCTCTTGACGTGTGTTGCTTCCACTCCATGCAGCTTCACAATCACGTCTCGCAATTCTTGGATATGGCTCATGCGGATGCCTCAACAAGATCACCTACGGTCAAAAAACTCTGCTCAATTCCCGCTGCCATTGCAGGGGTGCAGCGCAGTGTATTGTGACGCTTCACGAAATTGTAATAGGCGAAGTGCAAGCCCACAGCCGCTTCAAAGTTTTCCAGCTTCTTGCTGAATGCCAGCGTTAAGCGCGTTAGCCGCCTCATGTGAGTCCGCGTAGTCCCATTCAGGCGTTCGACATAGCTGGTAGAGATGCGGTCTATTTCAGGCGAACCAGTGAAGATTTTCTTTTCTGTCGAAACGATCTCAGGTGCGCTGTATCTCCGGTTTGGCTGAATCTCAACGTCATGCGTATAGGTCTTTACAATTTGCGCGAAATCCACTTCTGCACCAAAGGATTTTTCTATCGCTTCCACGTAAGACCTGAGTCCATCCGTTGAAATCTGCACTCTGTTTTTCATCCGTGAGGCTACATCCTGCACAAAAGCGTTAGCCGTTGCACGATCACGCTTGCCACAGCGGAATGTCGGAACAATTTTGGTTTCCGCATCCACAGCGCAGAACGTCCAAACATCTCCTAATTCCGGCGAATCGTCCACAGTGACATGCTTTTCTTTCTTGCCGATGAATCCCCAGATTTCGTCAAACTCTAGGTAGTGGCATGGCAGATCGCGCATCTTTGCGTCCAGAAGGGCTGCACAGCCTTTGCCCACCTTTACCCCTAGCCGCATGATCGTATCGCGGTGAACGCCTGTTATGCGCTCAATAGAGCGGATGCTAGAACCTTCAGCGAGTGCCCCGATTACCGCGATTTGCTTGTCGGTATTGAGTATGTTTGCCATGTCAATTACTGTACCCCAAATATTATTGCTTGTCAAGTGTTTTTGGGGTACAATATTTACATGAATTTGCTGATTTTGACTGTGCTGTTGACCGTCATGCAGGCATCGCCACCAGTCCCAAGGCAGACACCCAATAGCCCCACTGGCACAGGCAGTGCCATCCAAGGCCAAGGCAAGGGCAAAGATGCACCAGCCGCTAACCCGCCATCTTTCGATAACCAAAATAAGGCCCAAAGCTCCAAGGGCAATGGAAACGGCAAGGGAGAGGAAAATGAAAAGCATTCCATAATCATCAGCAAACTTCCCGCCGTGTCTGTAAATAGAGACTGGGCCGATTGTGGAATCTGGGGTTTCAATGGTCTTCTGGTCGTTGTCGGCATTTTGCAGATTATTCTTTTGTATTTCACGTTGAAGGCCGTCAGACGGCAAGCCGAATGGATGCGGCGACAAACAATAATCTTGTCTGATTACAACAAGGCCACCAGAGAGATTGCGACTGCTGCTCAAGATCAAGCCAAAGCGGCTATGGGCGTAGCTGTCCCAACTCTTATGCTCAATGAGTTCAGGCTCGTTATAAACGAGAGTAAGAGCTTGAAGGAAAACTTGCTGTGCCCAAATATGATGATTGGAGTTAAAAACTACGGGCAAAGTCCGGCTATTATGAAAAGCTATGCCGTGCAATTCACTTGTGAAGGATTGCCCTCCGTTTTGCGGTATCCCAGTAGACTCCATTTTGATTCCGGCACTGCTCTTGAAAGCGGGAAAGATATGCCGCTTGGAGATACAGGAGTTTCTCCGTGGAGCGCGTTCTCTAATGAACAAGTCACAGAAATGATTAAAGGGAGAAAGACCCTGACCGTATACGGATGTGTTTGGTACGACGACGTATTTGGCTCCACGACCAGAAAATTGACCTTCAGCAAATGGGGAGCGGAAATCATGACTGACGGCGGCAAAGGCGTAATCTGGATTGATTGCGATTATCCATGCAAAAACGAAGATCAGCCGCCATCTCCCGCCACTTCCCGCG
>JBAVUZ010000015.1:0-1842 GCA_049697035.1 Candidatus Angelobacter sp.
GTCATAGAACCCGCCCACGAAATCAGCCAACGGATTCCCCGTAAAGTTAGTATCGTTTCCAAAATCGAAGATTCCGTTGTTGTCGAAATCAAAATCAAAGTTGTTTCGTACCCGGCGGATGTCGGTGCCAAACTTGATGTTGTGGTGGCCACGGGTCACGGAAACGCTGTCCTGCCAATGAAAGGTGGCGTCGTGAATCTTGGTAGGACCCTCGGGGTTAGGCCCGAGGTTGAAGCTGGGAGTGGTAATGACTGGCGGCGCAGTACCGGCTGGATCGTCGGGGTTGACGTTCGTAAAGCCGAGCGCCGAGGGCGCTGTTGTGTCGTGCGGTACGCTTTGAAGAATAGCGCTGCGGTTGGCTGCGAAGATAAACTCGTTGACCACTGTCGGGCTGAAGGTGTGTAACCAGGTTAAAGAACCCAGCTGCGTACGGGTGAAGCTGCTGAACCCCGAACCCACGGGCACGTTCCCGCCTGTTGTTCCGCCGTTGGTGACCAGGAAGGGGAAGTTCTGACTCAAATCATCGATGATGTAGCTTCCGCTGATCGAATCCTTCGTTCCAATGCGGTGGTCAATGCGCACAATGCCTTGGTCGTCGCGTTCCACCGCAACCGGCGACGATACAAAATTGTTGTTCGGCAGGTTGGGAAAGGGCAAGAAGTTGGCGATGTAGTTTGCGATCACCGGGTTCACTGGAACCTGGTTGTTTGCGTAGTTGGCACCCGTTATGGGATTAACCAGCTGCGTCTGCGGCAGCAATTCGCTGAAGTCCCCCTTGCGCTCATTAGGGCTTAGTACTTGCAGGATTGGCGCAACTTCACCTTCGTGCCGACGCACACCCTGATAAGCAATAAAGAAGAAAGTCTGGTCCTTCTTGATCGGACCTCCCAACGTGCCGCCAAAAGTGTTCCGCTTGAAGGGCGTGACCGCCGGCAGGAAATAATTCTTCGCATTCAACGCATCGTTGCGGAAAAATTCAAACACATCGCCGTGCAGGCTGTTGGTCCCTGATTTGATTACCTGATTGACGATGCCACCCGCAGTTCGACCGTATTCGGCTTCGTAGTTATTGGTGAGGATTTTGAATTCGCCCAGCGCGTCGGGATTGGGATCGACCACCGCATTGTTGCCCAGGAAGTCGTTGTTGTCCGCGCCGTTGACCAGAAATGTCAGAGACTCAGAACGCTGGCCACTGACGGAAAAAGGGTTTCCGCTGCCATCGTCCTCATCCGGGGGGAAAACACCTGCCTGCAGCAGGCCGAGTTGGAAGGCATCACGGTCTGCCAGCGGCAGGTCCACAATCCGGCGCTCGGTTTCCACGTTTCCCAGGGTCGCACTGATGGTGTCCACCTGGGTCACGTCCCCAGTGACTTCCACGACCTGACTGGCAGCTCCCACTTGCAGCGCAACGTCCAAGCGCGCGTTCTGATTGACGTTTAGGACGATGCCATCTCGAATGTAGTTGCGAAAGCCGGCCCGCTCCACCGTCACCCGATAAGTGCCGATCGGCAGCAGTGTGAACTGGTAGGATCCGTCACCCAAAGTTGCACTACTGCGTGACGCGTTTGTGCCCGTGTTGGTCACCGTCACATTTGCCCGCGACACGACCGCTCCGGTCGAGTCCTTCACGGTGCCAGACAGCGTGGCCGTCACCTCAGCGGCGCGTGAGGAAAACGTACTCATCAGCAAAACCAGAATCAGGGACGTGAACTGAAATCCGTGGCGATGAGAACGTGAAAAGGCTACCCGGTTGGGCTTCATAGACGGTTTCTCCTTTAGACTCCGCGAGCTGATACGCGCCGAGAATGTTTCAAGGTCATGATTGCGTGAGTGGCGCCCGCT
>JBAVUZ010000016.1:0-2302 GCA_049697035.1 Candidatus Angelobacter sp.
GATCCTAGTGGCGACCTAGCACACGCGCACAGTGCATGACGAGCTCAGCCGGTGACTCGTGCTCACGAAAAGAGTCACTGTCCTAATTCCCTCTTGAATGGGCGAATAAAAGGAGCTATGCTCCGGTAGCGCCCCAGGGTGTGAGCAGGAAAAGGTATTTGACAATTCGGCTTTTGGCTATTGGCTCTTAGCTTTTGGCCAGAAAGAACAGCAACCGCAATTGACTTTCATTTTGCGACCCTCTGCCGATTGGGTTTGGGATTGGGATTGGGTTTGGGTGGCCCTTGGGTGGCCCTTGGGCCACCCAAGCGTCACCCAAGGGCCACGCAAGGGCCACCCAAGCGTCGATTGGCGAAAGTCTTTTGTTTGCAACAAAAGTTGAAAAAGAGGGGTGGGGGTGGGAAGTCTGGCTGAAGGACGCAGGCAGAGGGACGCAAAGTGGGGCTTCGCCAATTCAGATCGTTCGACTCCCGGCAGACGCCGGTCGCTCACGATGACAGTTTGAGGCGCGGCGATTGTTGCGCCGCGCAGCTTATTAAATCGCCGGGATCGCCGTAATCGCCGAGATCGCGCGTGATCGGAAGAGCGGGAAAACCTACCACTGATTAACACTGATGACACTGATCGAAAATAACGAAGCCCTTTTACTTCCTTCCGGCCCTCTTCTGCGCGATCACCAGCCCCCGCGGCGTCGGCAGAAACACCACTGAAATCAATCCTTCATCCTCCATCCGCTTGGCGGCTTCGCGGACGGTCTTGAGATGCGAGCTGGCGTCGTGCATCAGGATGAGGCCGTTGGGATTGATCTGCGGAAGAAAATGCCGGACCTCAGGCTCGCGCAGTTCAGGCAGCGAGTCGCAGAAAAGTACGTCTATTGTCCCGGCAACGCGCGTCTCCAGGCTGGATTCGCAGCGGTATTCGATAAACTTCTTGAGGCCGCTGGCTTCAATCTTTTCTTTGGCCTTGGCAAAGACTTCTTTATCCGGCTCGCAGGTAATGATCTTGCCGGAGCCGTTCTGCTTGAGCCCTTCAGCCATATACAAGGTGCTCACGGCAAGAAACGTCCCGGTCTCAACCACCAGGTTGGGCTTTACGGTGGTCATCAGGCATTTCAGAAAATCCAGGACTTCAACTTCGGCGGTCATGGTGTCAAACATCCTCCAGCGCTCGGGGTTGGGGCATTCAGGCGTGGCGCGATGGTATTCCGGCTTGGTCTCCTGGTTGCCATGCTGAACTACGTGGTCCAGAACTTTGTGTACGGGATCTACTTTGCGAAATCGACGCCTCGCAACGATCAGCAGAATAATTCCGGCAACGATGGTCAGCAGCGCGGCCAGTTGCGCGTTGCTCATGCCCCACAAGATTCGCGGATTGATGCGGATGAACTCAACCAGAAAACGCTCAATGCCAAATAAGATCAGAAATTCGCCGGTGATCACGCCGGGGCCAAGCGGATGCTGGATGGCGCGCGAGCCTCGCCGCCATATGTACCAATAGATCAGCACGCAGGCGATGAATTCATAGATCGGCGTGGGATGCACGGCGCAGTTTTGCGGCCAGCCATTTAGCGCGCATGTGCCGCTGGGGCCAGTGGTGGGAACCAGTCCGTCAGGAAATGCCATGCCCCAGGGAAGCCGGGTTGGCATGCCGTAGTCGCCGTCGCCGGAAATCAGGCAGCCGATGCGGCCCACGGCGTAACCCACGGCCGCCGCGGAACTGGAAACATCCAGCATGGTAAGCATGTTCACGCCGTTGCGCCGAGCGATAATCAGCAGCGCCACAATGCCGGCGACGAAGCCTCCAAACCAGGCAAAGCCGCCGCGGAACCAGCTCAGCAGCGCGCCAAAACTTTTGAATGTGTCAGCGTTCAGGCGGTCGGCAGGCGTATCGATGACGTGCCAGATCTTTGCGCCAAGAATTCCCGCGAACGCCACCACCGCGACGATGGTGTACGGATCAAGCTGGATTTTGCGCCGCTTGATCTCGCCTTCCAGCGCGTAGTAAGCGGCGGCAAAGGCCACCACCATCAGCAGGCCAAAGGTTGGAATTTCCAGAGGCCCAATATGTATATAAGGAAGCAGTTGATGTCCCTTCGAAGAGTGAAAGTATGAAGGGTCAGTATAAATGCGATTTGTCATCCTGAGCGAAGCCGGAGCGCATGCGACGGGGCCCCCGACACGCGCGGTTTTTGTTCAGATTCATGACATCCTTTACAAAATGTACCGGGACATCCTTTACACTCCGGCGCGAGTTAAGCGAGCGCAGGAGCAGCAAAGGAAATGGCTTGGAAAACGATGGATAT
>JBAVUZ010000017.1:0-1839 GCA_049697035.1 Candidatus Angelobacter sp.
GACATAGATGATGGCGTTTACAGCGCTGTTTCCGATCCGCGCCGCCCGACCGTCGCTCCGCCCAAGGAAGAAGTCCCGCCGTTCCTGAACTTTGCTCCGCTCGATAACGCGCAGAACGCCCTTGATCGCAGCTCGCAGCGTTACTCTAAAGCGCTGAAGTCATTCAACAAAGCCAATAGCTCGCAGCAATTGCAGGAGCTCAACGCGAAATTGATTCAGGCAGAACGCAAACTTACTAACCCTGATGGCCTGCCGCGCCGTCCGTGGTTCAAGCACCTCATCTATGCGCCGGGGTTCTACACCGGTTACGGCGCCAAGACCCTGCCTGGCGTGCGTGAAGGCATTGAGGAGAAGCGCTATCAGGAAGCGGACAAAGAAATCGGGCGCGTGGCAAAGGCGCTGCAGGATTATGCCGATGCCATTGACTCCGCCGCGGCAGACTTGGAGAAAGCCGGACACTGAAAACAATTCGCAACGCGGAAACGCGGAGGCGCGGAGAAAAGCAGGAGCCATGCCAAATCACGCTTCGTTTTTGAAGGTCCGCGTTTATCAGCGTTGATCTGCGGTAAGCTTTTCTGTCGCGACGCCGATCGCTGCCGCTGCCGTGTCATGTACAGGCGTTTCCACGCCGCAAGCTCTGCCGAGCCGTGACACCGCGCCGCTCAGGTCTTCAATCTCTGTAGGACGCCCAGCTTCAAGGTCGATCAGCAGGCTTGGCTTCATGCCCTCCGGCAGCCCGTCGATGGTCTTCATCGTACGCTCAGCTTCATCATCCGCCAATGCCACCTTGCGCGCGCGGGCAACGCTGATGACTTCTCGAACAGCGCGTTCGATCAGTCGATGGCCGAGCTTGGTTGCGCGAAGCGGGCCAATCGCGGTGCGTGACAATCCGCACGCCGCAGCCATCGATGCGATGAAAGCAAATTTTCTCCACAGGTCGGCGGTTATGTCCGCGGAGACGCTTGCATCCACGCCGGCCTCGCGGAAAGTGTTAACAATCGCCTCAATTCGCTGCTTGCGTTCGGGTTGTGGTTGTCCCAGTTCTCCCAGCACCGCCCTTTGGAACGGACTGCGTCGTTCAAACACGCCCGGCGCGGTACGCACAACGCTGATCGCAGTTAGCCCGCCGACTAACTGCCCCTGCGGTACTCCGTGGGCTGCCAGTTGGTCCACCACTTCAACGCCATTGAGCAGCGGCACAATCAATGCTCCTTGTACGGCCAGAAAGGCCGCAGCGGGCGCAATCTCAGCGAGGGAATAATTCTTCACGGCCACCAGTGCGCAGTCCACGGCGCTGAAATCTTTTACGTTGTCGCTTGCCTGCACTGGAACGATGAAAGATCCTTCGGGAGTTTGGACTCCCAGCCCGCGTTCCCTCAGCGCAGCTAGGTTGGAAGTTCGCGCGAGAACGCAAACTTCGTGACCATTTTTAGCCAGCAGGCCACCGTAATATCCGCCCACGCCGCCCGCTCCCAGAATCGCAAACTTCATTGCCCAGCCTCTGGGCCGCATACGCTAAGATTCTGGCGACCATTTATGGCGGCCTGCGCTGTCTTTGCCATCAGTTCTTCATCGGAGAGATGCTGTTGTTGCGCCGGAGTTGCGGCGGGCGGCTTGGCAAGTGGCTGCTGCTTCGCGGGCTGTCCTGCCGCAACAAGGCACACGCCCACAATTGCCATTCGAAGATAAATATGCCGCATGATGAGGTGGAGAATACCATATGCGGCGCGCCCCCTGAAGGTGACACGGCGTCGCGTGATATCCGGCGCTCACTCTGGTTTGCTCCCCGCATTCGTCGCCTGTATATTTGGGAACCAAAGTCAATCATCGATCCTTGGA
>JBAVUZ010000018.1:0-4696 GCA_049697035.1 Candidatus Angelobacter sp.
TTCGGGACCAGGCGGGCGGCTATCTTCGATCCACCAAAAGGGAGAATAGGACGATGTACTAATTCCCGCTTTTTTTTCGCCATAAATGCGCTATCATATGGCAGCTACTCTGTTTATAAAGCAGTAAATTTCTGGTCGATCTGCACGGAAGTCCGGGCTGGGATGCTGGGATATTTACTGCTGGGACAAACCTACGCCAAACCGGGATGATCTGGGATACCCAGGGAGGGGGTAGGGAGGGTTGGAATAGTAATCAACAAGTAAATTCTGGCGATTTCCAAGATCGCCGGAAGCGCCAAGAAGTGACGATTGAGCCGCCCAGGCGGAATGTAAAGATGATCTTTGACAAATTAGCTGCTAGTCGCTAGCTTCTAGTCAGTTAGAAATACAGGCTTCGCCTATAAGACCATAGGGTTCCCTCGCTCCGTTCAGGACAAGGCAAAAGGGTTCCCTCCCTCTGGTCAGGACAAGGCAAAAGGGTTCCCTCGCTCCGCTCGGGACAAAGCACGAAACCTAGAACATGTTCCACAGAAACTGGTTATAAACGTCGTGATGGTACTGGACTTCAGGCGCCTTCACGAACGTTCCCAGCAGACGTGGGCAACGATCAGCGGAAGCCTGCTTCAGATCGGCGTAGCGCGCTTTTACGTCCTCACCGCCCATCAGTTTGCTGGTCCAATTGGACGAGCGGAAATTTTCCATTGCGGTGTAGATGTTATCCGGCAGGTAACGCTCAGCCTGGCGCAGGTTCTTGATCTTGGACGTCTCGCCGGCGATTCCGGTCTTGAAAACGGCCATCATCACCATATAAGGATTGGCGTCGGGCGCGACGGAACGCACCTCAACGCGCATGCTCTTTTCGTTTCCGATGGGGATGCGCACCATGGAGCCGCGATCGACCGCTGAAGCCTTGATCTGATTTGGCGCTTCAAAGTGCGGATCAAGACGGCGATAGGCATTGACGCTGGCATTCAGCATCAGGCAGATGTCATTGCCGTGCGTAAGAATGCGGTCCACGAAAGCCCAACCCAGCTTGCTCAATTTCTCTTCGCCCTTGGGATCCCAGAACAGGTTCTTACCGTCCTTGCTGATGGAAACGTTGGTGTGCATGCCATTGCCGTTAACGCCAACCACCGGCTTGGGCAGGAATGACGCAGTCAGTCCCATCCGGGTGGCGACTTGCCGGCAGATCAGCTTATAGAGCTGAATCTGGTCAGCTGCGGCAACAACTTCGCCATAGCTGTAATTGATTTCAAATTGCGATGGCGCGACCTCAGGGTGGTCTTTCTCATTCTGGAAGCCCATGGCGCGCTGCACTTCAGCCGTGGTGTCAATGAACGTGCGCAGCGGATCACCGGGCAGCGAATGGTAATAGCCTCCGGTATTCACGTATTCGAACTTGTTGGTCTCGTGGTAACGACGTTCGGCGTCAGAACCCTGAAAGAGGAAGCCTTCAATTTCATTGGCGGCATTCAGCGTATAGCCCTCTTTCTGGTGCATTTCTGCGGCAAAAACTTTTAGATTGCCGCGAATGTCGGCGCTGTAAGGCGTGCCACCTTTATCGATGACATCGCCGAAAACCAGCACTTTGCCGGAACCAAAAATGTCTGACGGCGCCCAGTAAAACGAGCTCCAGTCCAGACCAAGGCGGAGATCGCTTTCACGCTGGGCCGTAAAGCCACGAATGGACGACCCGTCAAATGTCAGGTTGTCCCAGCTTTTGAGCAGGAATTTTTTGTCATAGTCCAGCATGTGCAGGCGGCCTTCAAGATCGCTGAAAAGCACGGTGACGGCCTTGATGCGCTTTTCGTCGGCCAGGTATTTCAGCCTGTCTTCCTGGATCTTGTGCATGGCAACGCGGTTTTTGCGCTGCTCCTTCGCCTGCAGATTCATGTCTTCCAGTTCGTCATAGGAGAGAGCGAGAAAATTGCGCAGTTCGTTTGCCATGAAGCTCCTTCAAGCCTGAATTTGGTTATTGGGCCTACGTGGATTCGTGCGAGCAGTAAGTAACTTTTTAGCATACCCCGGCACTGCCAGTCACGGCCAATTAAAAGACATGATAGCTTCCATCAAATCGTTTTATGGCTGGGCGGACAAGAAAACGGATCACAATGTGTCGCTTATTTGTTGCTTTTTACGCGGAACCAGAAGCCCTCATAATCGAGCACAAGATCGTTATCGTCCACCAACAGGTTCGCTACGAAGTCGCCGCTACGGCTGGAATAGCGATATTTTCGCTCCGCCACTCGAACATATTCTTGGGGAAGCGGATGCAAGGTGAGTTCAGGAAAACGCACCCAGGCTGCCATGAACTCGCCACTCGATTGCCCGATCTCGAGCTTCAGCCGCTTGATGGGCAGGGTGTTGGTGGAAGGACTCCATCCTAGATCAATGTCGATGGCCCCATTCACCGTCTGGGTTTCCCGGCCATTTTCAAACCAGCGGCCGTTCTCTGTCGTGATCTGTAGGGTTCGTTCACCTGTTGCATCACGGACTGAAACATTCGCCCGCCTGGTGCGAAAAGACCGATCACAGGCGATCTCATATTTGGCCTCAGTGGCGGCGTTACCGGCCAAAGTCAGGATGGTTCCACGAAACAGCCATTCATCCCCGATGCGCGAAAATTCAAACCGCTCCAGGCCGGGATTTTGCAGCCACCGCCAAAGCCCGGTACACACAAGTTGTGAGTTCGAAGTCATGAGCCCGCGTGATGATGGTACTGTCTTGCGGCCCTGCTCGGCCACAGCGTTTAGACTCTGTTTACAAGAGCCCTTAAAGTCTTTACCTTGGACGTGTTGAATTTGTATCCGCGCAATCTAAGCGTGCTTCTCAGGTGTCTCAGGAGGGAGTTCGATGACTAACGAAAATAACGAAACCATCCACCATCGGATCTGCCCTTTTTGTGAGGCTTGCTGCGGTCTTGAAATTACGGTCGCCCAAGGCCGCGTAAAACGCATTCGCGGCCACGCTGCCGATATCTTCAGCCGCGGTTATCTCTGTCCCAAAGGTGTTGCGTTGAAGGACCTGCATGAAGATCCTGACCGCCTGCGCAAGCCGCTGATCAAGCGCAACGGCCGCTTTGTGGAAGCCACGTGGGACGAGGCTTTTACGGAGATTGAGCGCCGCTTGCCGGCGATCATCGCCAAACATGGAGCGGATTCGGTTGCTTTGACGTTGGGAAATCCCATTGTCCACAAACTTGCGCTGCTGCTTTACGCTCCGCGCCTGGGTCGTGCGCTGGGATCGAAAAATGTGTTTTCTGCGTCGACATTGGACCAGATGCCCAAGCATCTTTCTTGCGGCCTGATGTTTGGCGACTTCCTTTCTATTCCCGTGCCGGACATCGAGCGTACTGACTTTCTGCTGATCCTGGGCGCCAATCCCATGGTCTCCAATGGAAGTCTCTGGACTGTGCCGAATTTCCGCGATAAGGCCAAGGCCTTGCGCGCTCGGGGTGGGCGGCTGGTTGTCGTCGACCCAAGACGCACGGAGACGGCCGATGTAGCCGATGAGCATGTCTTTATCCGCCCCGGCGGCGACGCATTTCTGCTGCTGGGCATGGTGCATACGTTGTTCGCAGAAAAGCTTGTCCACCTTGGCCGTCTAGCGGAGCATCTTGCCGGCGTTGAAGTGCTGGAGCGTGCTGTTGCGTGCTTTGCTGCCGAAAACGTCTCTGCCCGCTGCGGAATTTCTGCCGAAACAATCCGCGCTTTGGCCCACTCGCTGGCTGCTGCAAAACATGCCGTCGTATATGGACGCGTTGGCACCTGCACGCAGGAGTACGGAACCCTTTGTAGCTGGCTGGTTGACGTGCTGAACATTCTTACCGGACACTTTGACGAGCCGGGTGGCGCCATGTTTCCCAAGGCGGCAGCGTTGCAGTCCAATACGTTCTCAGCTAACACCGGGGGCAATCCGGGAACGGGCAAAGGAGTTGTCACGGGGAGGCGCAAGAGCCGCGTCTCTGGCGTGCCGGAAGTGCTAGGCGAATTTCCCATGAGCTGCCTGGCGGAGGAAATCCAGACTCCGGGAGAGGGCCAGGTAAAGGCGTTGATTACGGTAGCAAGCAATCCAGCGCTTTCGTCGCCCAACGGCGAGCGCCTTGCCGCCGCAATGGACCAGCTGGAATTCATGGTGAGCTTGGATATTTATGTAAATGAAACTTCGCGCCATGCTGACGTGATCCTGCCGGGAACGTCGCCGCTGGAAGATTCGCATTATGATGTTGCATTCTCCCAGCTTTCCTATCGCAACCATGCTCGTTACAGCCACCCTGTGTTCCCGCGCAGCGCAGACCGTCCTGAAGAATGGCAGGTAATCTTGCGGCTGATCGGCATTATTCAAGGTAAAGGAGCCGCTGCAGACATAAACCAGATCGATGACGAATTGCTGATGGACGATCTTCGCCGCAGTGCCGGGCCGTTTGCTGATCAGATTTTCCATGCAGGCTCGAAGCGGCGCGGCGTAGAGCGCTTGCTCGATCTTGGTTTGCGCGCAGGGCCTTATGGCGATCAGTTTGGCATGAAACCCGACGGACTTAATTTGGATAAAGTTGAAGCGGCGGAAGGCGGAATCGATCTTGGCGCGCTCGAACCGCGCGTGCCGGATGTGCTGCGGACGCCTTCGGGAAAGATTGAACTTGCGCCTGCCATGGTTATTGACGACCTCAAGCGTCCGGCTGCCGATCTTGAGCGGT
>JBAVUZ010000019.1:0-6762 GCA_049697035.1 Candidatus Angelobacter sp.
CCACATGGGTATCGCTGGGATCGAACCTTGTAAGCGCTTTGGAATCCTAGTTGAAGCCAGGGGGGAGGGGTGGGTCGCCGACATCGCCGTCATCGCGCGGGAGCGCCGACATCGCCGAGATCGGAAAAGCAAAACCTACCACTGATCAACACTGATGACACTGATCATGAAGAGATTGCCAGAATCGCCGGAATTGCCAAACATCGTCAAAATTGAAAGGGCGCGAAGTCTCTCTAATGACTGAAGCCATCCAAACTCGATGCTGCATCGCCGGAGGAGGACCAGCCGGAATGATGCTGGGCTTTCTTTTGGCCCGGGCCGGCGTGGACGTATGCGTGCTGGAAAAGCATGCGGATTTTCTGCGCGATTTCCGCGGAGACACCATCCATCCTTCCACGCTGGAACTGATGTATGAGCTAGGAATTTTGGAAGATTTTCTGACGCGTCCGCACCAGAAAATACTTGAGCTGGGCGGACAGGTGGGCAAGGAAATGGTGACCATCGCAGATTTCCGCCACCTGCCAACACATTGCAAATTTCTGGCGCTCATGCCGCAGTGGGACTTCCTTAACTTTATTGTCGAACACGCGCGGCGCTATCCTGCTTTCCGTCTGATGATGCAGGCTGAGGTGGTTGATCTGATAGAAGACAACGGCGCAGTCGCAGGAGTGGTGGCGAAGACGCCCACAGGCGTGATTGAGATTCGCGCGAATCTTACTGTCGGCGCTGACGGCCGCCATTCTGTAGTGCGTGAGCGCGCCAGGTTACAGGTCATGGATATGGGCGCGCCCATGGATGTCTTCTGGATGCGTTTGAGCCGGCGCTCCACCGATCCTGCGCAGACTTTTGGCCACGTGGAACCCGGCAAGATTTTTGTGATGCTGGACCGTGAAGAGTACTGGCAGTGCGCGTATGTGATTCCCAAAGGGCCGCGGTGAAGAGATCAAGAGCAAGGGACTGGCCGCTTTCCGTGAAGAGGTTGCCGCGCTGTCCCCGTTTCTCCGCGACCGCGTGGAGGAATTGCGCGACTGGAAAGATATAAGCCTGCTCACTGTGGCCGTGGACCGACTGGCGCGCTGGTATCGTCCGGGATTGTTGTGCATTGGCGATGCGGCGCATGCCATGTCGCCGATTGGAGGCGTGGGAATTAATCTGGCCATTCAAGATGCGGTGGCCGCCGCGAATATTCTAAGCGGCAAGCTGCGGCAAGGAATGCCTTCTGTCGATGATCTTCAGGCGGTGCAGCGCCGGCGGATGTTTCCCACACGGGCGACGCAGCGCATGCAAGTGGTGATACAGAACAACGTGATCAGGCGCGTACTGGGCGCGACAAAACCCATATCGCTTCCCTGGTTTCTAAAATTGTTTCGCCGATTTCCATATCTTCGCCGCTTCCCCGCGCGCGTGGTAGGCATTGGATTTCGTCCGGAACACATCAGGACGGCTGTGCAGAAAAAGGTGGGTTGAGGGAATTGCCTGACACTCAATGCATGGATCGACGATGTTATAAGCAATACTTCACCGCGGATCAATAATGGCTTCCTGGCTCCGCTATGGGTTGCCGATGTGTCCGCTTTGACTTGCGCTGAACGATGCGAAGTTCATCCCAGTCAAAAGCAAACTGTTTGCCACACTTCAGGCAGACAACATACGTTCCCGTTTGCCATGCGGCAGCAGGTCTGGGTTCGCCGCGCCTGGGTGAGAACGGAAAGCTGAGTCGCCTGTGCCAACAGCCAAACAGAATGTCGGTAAGTTTGAGATCTACATGCACGGGCTATTTCTATCCTTAAGCCCAAAGTACATGGAATGTACGATCGCAGACCGTGATCCCGATCACACAAAACGCCGTAGTACCCGCAAGATTGCTGCGAATGCTGTCAGAGGAACCAGTTCCCTTGTCTCAGAGCTTGCCCGTCGTCAGCACCACTTTGCCTGTCGACTTGCGTTGCCGCAGCAGTTCCATGGCCTGCGCCACGTCCTTGAGGTCAAAGTGTTGCGATACGTGCGGCTTGAGTTTGCCTTCTTCAAACCAGCGCATCAGTTTGCTGTAGGAGTCACGCAGGAGTTCCGGCTTGCGCGGCTGGTGCGATCCCCAATAAAAGCCAATTACGTCAATGTTCTTAACCAGCACGATATTGGCGGGAATCTGTGGAATGCGCCCGGAAGTAAAGCCGATAATAATGATGCGACCGCACCACGCGATGCAACGCAGGCCGGCGTCAAAGGCATCGCCACCAACGGGATCATAGATCACGTCGGCATTGTGGCCGCCTGTGATGGCCTTCACTCGCTCGCGAATGTCTTCCCGCGAGTAGTCGATCAGATGGTCAGCGCCGTGCTCTTTGGCGATCGCCAGTTTTTCCGGGCCGTTGGCGCACGCAATCACGTGCGCGCCCATGGCTTTGCCAATTTCGACGGCCGTAAGCCCAACGCCTCCGGCAGCGCCAAAGACCAGCAGCCATTCGCCGGGCTGCAGATGCGCGCGCCAGTCAAACGCTCCGTGCGACGTGCCGTATGTCACGGGAAATCCCGCGGCGGAGATGAAGTCCATCTTGTCAGGAATCTTGTAAACGCGGCCAGGGTCAACCACAACCTCTTCCGCATAGGCGCCTGTTCCCGTAAGCGCCATGACCCGATCGCCAACGCGCAACGTGGTGACGCCCGCGCCAACTTCCGTGACAGTGCCGGAACATTCCATGCCGGGCGTAAACGGAAACGCGGGTTTCTCCTGGTATTGGCCGGAGATCAGCAGAAGGTCGGCAAAGTTGATGCCCGCGGCCTGCACTGCCAACCGGACCGAGCCATCTTTAATCGCGGGCGAAGGAACGTCTTCAACCACCAATTTTTCTGGTCCACCCCATTCTTTGCACAGCACGGCGCGCATTGCGAATCTCCTTTTTCCAGACGCGATATTGTAATTGACCCTGCGGCTTTGCCGGCACGTATCCGCGCTTTTGCAAAACTGCGCGTTATCGAGCACGCAGTCACCTCTCGCATGCGCGGTGTGCAAAACTGCACAGTCATTGAACGTGAGCCACATCACATGAGCGCGTATGATCGTGATGTAACACTTGTAATGTCTTGGCGTCCGCTTGTCAGACTCGCCAGGGCCAGAGTTTCCCTTACCAGGGAAGGATTGGGCATGAAAAGATTTTTGGCATTCTTACTCATCTTTGCAATTACATTCGCTGTTCCTTCCGCCGGGGCGCGGCCACTTGCCAACGCGGTATCACCCCAGGACGAAGGACAGGACCAGGGATACGACACCTACTTCTCAGCCGACCAACTTGAAAACCTGGTTGCGCCCGTAGCGCTCTATCCTGATCCGCTGCTCGCGCAGGTGCTGCTGGCTGCAACTTTTCCTGACCAGATTGATGAAGCGGCCCGCACCGTCCGCGCTTATGGCGCCGGTTACGCCGTGGATTCCGCACCATGGGACGTAAGCGTGAAAGCCGTGGCGCATTATCCCACAGTGCTTTCCATGATGGCTGATAAGATTGATTGGACCACGTCACTCGGCCAGGCCTACGTTAACCAGTCTTCTGATCTCATGGACGCCGTGCAGCGGCTGCGCCGTGAGGCCCACACCCGCGGATATCTGGTCAACTCACCGCAACAGGAAATCGTGGATACTGACGGCTATCTTTATATTTATCCGGAACAACCAGAATACATCTATGTCCCAAACTATGATCCGGCAATCATCTTTGCCGCGTACCCAGGCTACTATGTCGGCTCTGCCATTTGGTTTGGCACGGGGTTTCTCATTGGCGCATGGCTGAATCATGATTGTGACTGGGGACATCATCGCGTCTTTTACCATGGCTGGGCAGGCGGCGGCCCAGCGTGGATCGGACGCTCCCGCTCTCACATCCATATCAACAACATTTATGTAAATAACGTCTATCGCAACGTGGCGCCGAATCGTCGCGTCCTTGATCGGCATGTTAACTACGACGCTTTAAACCGCTATAACAGCGTGCATCGTGGCGTGGATTACCACAACGTGCGGCGCCCCCGAACCGATGCCGGTCAGCGAACCAACGCCGGCCCCCGCCCCGTTCCGGTAGCGCCTGGCGCTCCGCATCCGGACAACAAAATAATTCGCCGTAGCATGGATCCCAAGGATCCGCGGATTGACGCCAATCGCGGGCGCACCCAAGGTCCGCAACCGCAAGTTCAGCAACCCGTAGCTCCTCGACCGGAAACTCGCCGTCCTGACATTCAGCAACCGCAGGTTCGTCAGCCAGAAATTCCGCGAACTGAAACCCGCCGGCCTGATACTCCACAAGTTCAGCAGCCCATAGCTCCTCGACCCGAAGCCCGCCGTCCTGAAACTCCGCAACCGGTCCCGCACACCACTCTTCCCATGCAGGTACCAAGGACAAACCCTGCTCCGCCGCAACCACGGCAGCCAGATGTGCAACGCCAGCCACAATCCGTTTTCAGAGGTGGTGGTGGTTCTTTTGATCCCCGCGCGTCAAGCCAGCGCGGCCGGGAAAGTCGCCAGCAACAGAGTCATCCGGTGCAGCAGGCTCCGCAAGCGCCACGGCAGCAGGCTCCAAGTCAACAGCACGGCCAGCAGAACCAGCCACGCGGCAGGGGGCGGTAATGAAACAGCCAGGACACATCAACTATCAGAGATATGAAAGGGCTGGACTTATGATGGAGAAACAAACAACTGTCTCACGCTCCGCACATTTATATTCATCAGTTTTTATTGGTCTTCTTCTGCTGATGGCCGTAGCTTTTCCGGCGTCAGCGGCAACGCCGGCAGAAGTTAAACAAACTCTTTTCGCCAGTCCTGAAGATGCCAGGCAAGCCCTGGTGGACGCGGCCAAAGCCAAAGATCGCACGGCATTAGGAGAGATTTTTGGACCGGACAACGACAAGTTGCTCTCCGGTGATCCTGTTCAGGACGATCACGAACTGGACCAGTTCGTCGTCGCTCTGGATCAGTCCACCAAGCTCGTGCCATCGCCCGGCGGTGACAAGGTCACGCTTACCGTTGGCGCGGATAATTGGCCGTTTCCCATTCCTATCGTCAAGCAAGGAGATAAGTGGCTCTTTGACACCAAAGCCGGTACGGAAGAAATATTGAATCGCCGAATTGGCGAAAATGAACTTTCCGCTATCGCCACCTGCCGCGCCTACGTGCTGGCGCAGTGGGAATATTTCACTGAAGGCGATCACGATAATGATGGCATAGCAGAATACGCGCAGCACTTCGCCAGCTCTCCTGGACAAAAAGATGGACTGTACTGGGAAACCGCGGAAGGCGAGAAACCCAGTCCCATGGGCTCTCTCGTATCGGCTGCGCGGCAGGAAGGATATACAAACACCGGCAAGCCGAGAGTTGCCGCCGAAAAAGAGAAAGAAAAAGCCGCTCCACGCCAGCGCAATCCTTATCACGGATACTATTTCAAAATCCTGAAAAAACAGGGCCCACACGCTCCCGGCGGAAAATATGATTACATCATCAACGGAAACATGATTGGCGGATACGCCCTGATCGCTTATCCCGACAAATGGGGCAGCTCCGGCGTGATGACTTTTATCGTGAATCAGCAGGGACGCGTCTACCAGAAAAATCTTGGCGCCGACACGGCAAAGATTGCAGCCGAGATCAAGGAATACGATCCCGATTCAACTTGGAAATTGGTAAACGAATAGCAGCAGCGATCCGCTCTCTTGATTGAAACAACAAACCCGCCTCGCGGCGGGTCGCGTTGTTTAAGTGTTTGGGATTTCCTCATTGGGTGGCTGTGAGAATCGCTCGCGGTCGCGCTCTTCAATGCGGCGCATGGCCCCAAGCAGATGGTAATTGGCGCCTGCGCGAAGCTTCTCATGCTGGCGGTTGAGGGACTGCATCATCAGCGGATCAAAAATGCCGACCTGCTCCAATGCTTCCATGTTTCGATGAACGCGGGCGTATGCTGCGTTAAGACGGTTGAGAAGATCATAGAGATGCGGTTTGGGTACACCGCTGGAATTAGGGACACTGCTAAAATCGGTGTCAGCCATGGGTCGCCTTTCTGTAGTAGGTCGCCTTCTATAGAAGGCGATTTGTGGTCAGGGCGCGCCGGTGTGCAATCACTGGCGTTGCCCGTCTCTAGCTTTATAATCGCGCGGCGAAAGCGGACGCAACAAAATAGCACAGCGTTTTGAAGAAACGAATAAAGTGAAGCGGCGAATTTATTTTGTTAAGCGGAAATTTTTCAGGGGCCGCTCTCTCATCAGTTCCATGCATTCTCTTTAGCCCAGAAAACAAAATGTTGATGAACGCGGCGCTGCTGCCCGCCTGTCAATTCTGCGGCAGCCCGCCATTCCTAAGCTGCACTGAAATTTTGATCGTCGCCAGCGTCTTGCCGTCCGCCGTTGCCGTACACTCAATTTCCTGCCGCTCTTTCGTCTCGGCTTTCGGCGCGTCCAGCATCACCTGCCAGTAGTAGTCGCTTTGCGGATCAAGAGAGACATTGCCCGCGCCGCTCTCCGTCGTCCACCCTTCAGGCGGCTTCACCGCGATTGTTATGTTTTTCGCCGCGTCGGTATGGTTGTGCAGCTCCAGCGGCACCAGCAAAGTCGCGCCGCGCTTAATCGCGATCTCCGGCTCTTTAGCGTGCGGCAATTTTGTAATTCCGTGTGCGCGCTTGAACTTTTCATAAAATCCCCATGGCCCGCCTAATTCGACTGCAAGCGCCGCAGGTTGGGCATAGGGTTCTCTTGCAGGCGGCACAAATGCAATTCGCGCGGGCGTAATTC
>JBAVUZ010000020.1:0-1638 GCA_049697035.1 Candidatus Angelobacter sp.
ATGCTGAACGGATCAGGAATGAAACGCTCCGCTGTCATTCCGGGTTGGTTGAGATACCCACGAGCGACACCTTTGCCGCCGATGTACAACTCCCCTGCTACGCCGGCTGGCGCCAGGCCACCTGTAGAGTCAAGGACGTAAACCTCTGCATGTCCCAACGCGTAGCCTAGAGCAACAGTCGCTGCGCACTGCTTCGACATGCTCTCAGCCTGCGCCACCGGCCATGACACGACCCCAACCGTCGTTTCAGTAGGACCATAGTGGTTTGCTAACTGACAAGACGGCGCAATTACGCGGAGCTTCTCCAACAGTGTCCAATGGCTGGCTTCTCCTCCCAGCACAATCAGCCTGTTGGGGAGAGAGATGGCTTGCTCGCTGATTTCCAGCATTCCTTCAAGATGGGAAGGAGTGATTTTGATGTAATCCAGACTTCTTTCCGCAATGTACGAACTTAAGCGACGGCCATCCGCTGCAACATCTGGATCCACCAGGTGGAGCGTGCCTCCTGTCCTCAAGGCGGGGTAGATCATGGTGTATCCGAGATCAGCGGCCGGGGTGCTAACCAAACCATAGTTGCCCGCCTGCAGCCCAAGCCGTTCACAGACACCTTCCACATAGTTCCAAAGCTGTTCTTGTTCGACGCCGACGCCTTTAGGTTTGCCGGTTGAACCGGACGTATAGATCACGTAAGCAAGCTGACGCGCGTCGCGCTCGGGCGGCTCAGGCAGCGCGGTTTCAGAATCTGCCTCGATTTGTTTCCAATCCTCGTCGAGACTCACCGCCAGTCCCATCTGCCACGGCAGTTTTTGCTGGGTCGCTTTTTGTGTCAATACAACTCCGACGCCGGCGTCCTCAAGTATCTGCAGGATCCTTTCTTCCGGCCAGCTGACTTCCAACGGAACATAAGCGGCGCCCGCTTTAAGCACACCCGCAATTCCGATCATCAGTTCGGTACTACGCGTGAGGAAAAGCGCCACGTGTGATTCAGGGCCAATGCCGAGTTGGCGCAGATAGCGCCCAAGAACCTCCGCGCGCAGGTTCCACTCGAAATAGGTGAGACTCCCATCGTGGGCGACCACGCCGACTGTCTCCGGCTGCTCCTGCGCATGTTTTTCAAGCCATTCGACTACGTTGCTGCCGCTCTGGAATTCCCTGCCCCCGCGCCCCAATGCCATGAGTGCATCATGATCGGCTTCTGCTGGTCTCAGAAGTTCTGCCAGCCGCGCATCCTTGCTGTGCGCCAGGCGCTGGAGTATGCAATGTAGATGGGCCAGCAAACGCTCTGCGTTTTGCGCGTCCAGATAACCGTGACTGAAGTTGCATGCGAGCGCAAGCTGGGTCCCCAGGGTTATATCGAGAGAAAGAGGATAGTGACCGATATCGAAAACCTCTACTTCCGATATCGACATGCTGGAGCCGGCCTGCTGACTCAGGGCCTTATCAATGGGAAAGTTATTAAACGCAACATTGCTTTCAAACAGTCCCATGCCGCGTGGGAGTTCGCTCCATTCCCGTATTTTGACCAGAGAGACGTGCTCAGATTGGCGGGCCTGCGCCTGGCTTCGCTGAAGCTTCGCGAGAAAACTGCTTACTTTCTCCTCACCGTGTAATTGCACCCGCGCCGGCATAGTGTTGATG
>JBAVUZ010000021.1:0-8969 GCA_049697035.1 Candidatus Angelobacter sp.
ATCTTATTGAATGGCCTGTGTATGGGCCGCTGTTCCCAAAAAATTAAAAAGTCTAATTAGGGGTTAAGACCGCCTTAATGTCACTTGAGCAGAATGACTCATCGGCGCAGTGCTCTGCGCGCGAACATTGTCACAACTATGAACTCGCTTCTTACAAGGTGTTTTCGCTGCGCGGTGCTAGCCATGATGCTCCTGCTCTCAGGGCTGGCAAGCATGGTCTGCTTCTCATATGACGCAGACGGCGACGAGAGCACTCCTCCCGTGACAATCGAGTTCAATGGTGTTGTTCCCAGCAAGAAAAGCATTCAGATTCCCAAGCCACATGCGATCGCGGCAGCCCAGCACGTTAGCAATGAGCAGCCGGCTTCCATCGAACTAGTGGCCTCGAACGATTTTGCATCCGCTCCATTGCGTGACAAAGAATCACCGCAACTCCTTGTTCCACTCAGGCGCTAATCCCTCAGGCCCAAACTCTCTCTTTTTTCGTCGTAACAGTTCCGGCATAAAAGCACGTCTCTGCTCCGTTAATGAGCGCGACAGTCAGATCAAGCTAACGCAGTTGAGTTGTCAGCTTGAACCGCCTTTGAACTTTTGCCGCCAGGGAACGTGAAGAAACGTTCACGACGAAAACCACCACTCAAAATTTTTCGATCACCTTGCTGGGCCATTTTTTGTCGAGCCAGGGATCACACCTACAAGCTACTAGGACAAATGTCAGCGGTGCTTCAGGCCCGAAGTGTGCGCCGGGTACCAGCCGACTAATGACGACTCTGAGGAGATCAACAATGAAACCGTCTTCCGGGACACTGGCTCTTGTGCGCATTTTTGTGTGGGTAATCGCTATCACCGTGGCCCTTGGATATTTTGCCCATGTGCGCGCGCAGAGCGGCGGGTTACCTGAACAGGGGATGGTAATTCCACTGCGCCCCCTTGCTCCTTTATCCACTGTTCCAGTTCCTCCGGTATTCGGGATGGAAGGAATTCTCGCCGATAAGACGGCGGCCATTGAACTGGGGAAGGCCTTGTTCTGGGACATGCAGGCCGGCAGTGATGATATTCAAGCCTGCGCCAGTTGCCACTTCAACGCTGGAGCAGATAGCCGCGCCATTAACCAGGTGAATCCTGGGCAGGCCGGCGGCGATAACAACTTCCAAATTGGCGTTACTGCAAACGGTTCATTGGGGCCCAACTATCACTACAAAGCAGGTACCGCAGGCGCTGGCTTTGGCGGATACCATGACGGAGATTTCCCGTTCCGTAAAGTGGCCGACGTAAGAGACCGCTTCAGCGTAATTTCCGACGTGAATGATGTTTCGGGTTCCCAGGGTCAGTTCGGGTTGACTAATGACACGATCACGGTAGATGTCCAGGTTAGGCGCATAGGTGATGATGATGGTTCCAATGTAAGAGAGCGCCATAACATCTTTGAGAATGGCGCCAATGAAGGGTTCACTAACGGACGTGATAATCCGCAACTGCCGAACGCCAGAAACCGTCTGCCGAACAGTTCTAATAATGGCAGTGGCGCGACGCAATCGGCCAGAGGCAAAAGACCCGAAAACAGCGGCACGGTTGTCACCTCAAACAGCGTTGAGCATACGACTTCAATAGCTGACCCTGTTTTCTCTTATCCGAACCAGGTGGACCCAACGCAACGGGTCAACGTCCGCAGGGTAACCGGCCGCAATACGCCGAGCGCGGTGAACGCAGTCTTTAACTTCCGCAACTTCTGGGATGGACGGGCACAGAACGTTTGCAATGGCGCGAACCCGTTTGGCGCTCGCGACAGCTCACTACACCTCTTGGTGCTGGGCACCGACGGAAAGCTTGGTCCTGCCCATGTTGGCATGGCGAACTCCGCTCTCTGCTCGCAATCGCTGGGACCGATTCTCAGCAGCGTTGAAATGTCGGCCGATGATCGCAATTTTCACCAGGTCGGCAAAAAACTTCTGGCGCGCATTCCATTGGCAAATCAGAAGATCGATCCCGCGGATAGCGTGCTGGGAATCCTCTCCAATGCTTCAGGTAAGGGCCTCAAGACCACTTACTCGGCATTGATCCAGCAGGCATTCCAGCCGGAATGGTGGCAGTTCTCACGCCATATCTGTATAGCAGCCGATGGCAGCACGGTTACTAATGTCAATCCCGCTGCGTTTGAAACCTGCCCCGCCGGTACAGACGACTATAGCCAGATGGAATACAACTTCTCACTCTTCTGGGGAGTTGCGATCCAGATGTATGAGAGCACATTGATTGCCGATCAAACGCCGTTTGACAAATACATGGAGCAGCAGAAGACGTACACGCTCATCGGCGACAACAATAAACAGAGCTACACGATTCAACTCAATCCTGGAATTCAGCCTTATTCGCTTTCAATCATCGCGCTTGATCCTCTGGCCGACTTCACCGACCAGGAAATGGCGTATGCCTTTGACTACGGTGATGGGCGCGTGATGGGTGTGGGTTTGGACAGCGGGACCATTGATTACGCCAGCGGCACGCTAACGGTGCAATTTGGAATGCCGCCAGTCAGCACCTTCCCCATCAAGATCAGCTATTCCGTGGGCGCTACGCCGATGACGACTGGCCAGCTGCGCGGATTGCTTGTGTTCCAGACAAAAGGGCGCTGCGTGAATTGCCACGGTGGGCCGGAGCTATCCAACGCATCCGTGGGCACGGTGAGTACGGTTGGCCCCGCGGAACGAATGATCATGGCGGATATGCAAGTCCGGGTTTACGACACTGGCTACTACCACATCGGCGTGCGGCCAACCGCGGAAGACGTCGGACTGGCAGGCACAGACCCGGTGGCAGGGAAGTCGCTCTCACAATCGGAATATCTGAGAGAGCGCGTCTGCAACGATCCTACCGAGGCAATCATGATCCCGGGACGTCCTGGAGACGGCATCTCCATGGCGCCACTGAATTGCGGTGACGAGACGGCGCGAGGCGGCTTCTTTAAAGCGCCGCAATTGCGCAACGTGGCATTGACTGCTCCTTATTTCCATAATGGCAGCCAGTTGACGTTGGAACAAGTGGTTGAGTTCTACGACCGAGGCGGCGACTTCAACACCTTTGGTGAAGAACATCAATACATGGATGCCGACATCGACAACCTGGGACTGACGCTTCAGGACAAGACAGACCTGGTTGATTTCCTGCGCAATGCGTTGACCGATCCGCGCACGGTAAGCCAGGCTGCACCTTTTGATCATCCACAACTGCTTACGCCAAACGGTCATCCGAAGAGCGCGTATGGCTATCCGGTGATAGCGGACCCGAAACATCCACACCAGGCCACGAACCAGTTCATGGAAATTCCAGCAGTGGGAAAAAATGGCGGCAAACCTCTGCCGACATTCCTGGAAAACCTACTGGGGGTGACAAATGGCAGCAATTAATTTCCGGAACAAAACAGTTCGGCAAGAGTTAGACGCTTTCCCCCTATCAGCAAGGCAGAGCACGGTAACGAAATTGAAGGACGACGGAAGGAGCTTCAAAATGACGGGTTTCGAACAAACAAAAAATATTCTGAGGGTAGCGGCTGTTCTGCTGTTGCTGATGATGGTGATGGGCGCAAGCATGTCAGCCCAGAGCCTGAATCCGGTCCCCTTTCCAGTGCCGGCGGTAGTTCCTCCGCCAGCGGCAATCATGCCAGCCTACCAAACCATTCCGGCCGGCGTTTTTCCTGCAGGGCAGATACAGTATGCCTCTCTGGACGACACACCGGGCCTGTGCAACAAGGACGACAATCCGGCACCCACGCCTGATAATCCGCCGCTACCCGATGGCTGCAAGATGACAGGCGGCTGGATCCAGGTGAATGACGAGTTGATCCGTGTGCCGCAAGGGACCATTGTGGTTTTCCCTAACACGTTTCTGACCTGGGAAGAAATGTTCGAGTTCAATCCGAACGTTCACCAGACAGATGCCGTGAAGGAAAGCGGCTTGGCGATGGCCGACACAGTGCGCTTCCCCGGCACGTATGAAGTTGGCATTGACGCCAACATCGTGAAC
Organism: Candidatus Angelobacter sp.; assembly: GCA_049697035.1. Lineage (GTDB taxonomy): Bacteria > Acidobacteriota > Terriglobia > Terriglobales > Acidobacteriaceae > Angelobacter. The sequence goes on from JBAVUZ010000021.1 coordinate 4,021, forward strand.
GGACAGCACATTGCCGGCATCATTCGCATTGCGCAGGACCCTCTCAATACCGTTTCAGGCTTCATTGAAAGCATCGACTATGCCAACGGCGTGCTCTACGTGGCTGGCCACAGAATCCAGCTCAATGATCCGAAAATCACCATCAATATTCCGAATCCGGACGGCTCGCCAACGGGCGTGATTATTACCAAGGGCCGCTATAGCGCGGGGCAATCACCTGATCCGCGCATGGAAGTAGATCAGGGTAACCCAACGGTGCGCACCGCAATGGGCTATCCCATGTGCATACCTGTCACGCCTCCTGGAACATACAACAACGAACTCGGTATTCCGGGCGTTCCCGATCCTTATGTGCTCGTCGCTCCCGCGGGCTTTACGTTAACCGGCATGGACGATCCGCAGTGTCCGGAAATTAACCGGCCGCGCGATCCAAACGGTCTGGGCCTGTTGCCGATCTTCATCATGAATGGTCCTGGCGACGCGCCAACTCCTGACAATCCATTTCCACAAGATCCATACGCGGAAATGCCTTTTGAAGTGGGCGACTTCGTTGATGTGATCGCCACGCAGGAAGTTGACGACCAAGGTCCCTACATGACTGCGACAGAAGTTGTGGGCAACATCGGAAGCTATACCGCTCCTGGCGTCGATCCCGCTTACATCGTTGTGGAAGTCACGATCATGGGCACGTCAGGCATGCCTGATCCTCTGTTCCCGCAGGAAGCCGGCGTAAGAACAAGAGTTGAAGGCATGATGACGGATTCCACACGCAACATCGATGTCTCAGCGATCGACATGGATTGCAACGGCAATGTGACTTTCCGCGAGCCTGCATGGGTATCCAACTTCACGGTTGAGCCAGGATTGCCGGGCATCGGCAAAAAAGGCCGTTGGCGCGTTCGCTTCCCACAGGGCGGCAACTTTGAACCTCCCACGCAGAACATTGGCGCGCGCATCAGCGGCGGCGTGCTTGGAAAGAACAAGAGCGGTCTGGACTTCAACGAGTACCAGTTGCCTACCGGAGAATTTCTCTATCCGGAACTTCTGGTGCCGGGCAATCCTCCGCCGCGCAACAATTTCCGCGACTTCCAATACCTCGTCAACGGCTCAGGTCCGCTGCCTTTGATTGGCAGCGTGTTTGAGAGCACGCAGCTGCAGTTGGGACTTGCGCCGTCGAATTTCTATCCCAACCAGAATTCCATACAGCTGAATCCGTTCCCGGATGACACGCTGCCTCCGCTGACGTGTACACCTGGCACTTTCACTTCAGTTGCGCGTCCGGTCTTCACATCAGCGCCGAATCCGCCATTCGCGGGTGTAACGGTCACTTTGGATGGCACGGCAAGCACGCCTCCGACCGGTCCTTTTGTCTGGTCACAGATCATCAATCCTGGCGATCCGGTTGTAACGATTCTGAACGCCAACAAAGCAAAAGCGAGTTTCGTGGCTCCGGTAGTAGCAGGACCGCAGAACCTGGCGTTCCAGTTGATCGTGGGCGGCGACGGATTTACTCCGGCCTCAGCTCCTGCAACCGTGTTGGTGCCAATCGTTGTCCCTGCGCCTGGTACGGCTCCGACCGTCACTGCTTCCGCCTCGGGCAATCCCGTTGCCAGCGGCACACCGGTCACGCTCACAGCCAGCGCGGTTGATCCTGCGAGTGGCGCTCTCACCTTTAACTGGACGGCTCCGGCTGGAATCGTTCTTACACCGGCTGCGCCTGATGGTTCAGTACAAACCTTCACAGCGCCAATCGTGCCGCAACTCACAGCGCCACAGACACTCACCTTCTCCGTTACGGCCACAAGCGCCGCCAGCGGTTTAACGAGTGCTCCGGTAACCGTGGTCGTTGTTGTGAATCCGCAGGCTGACATTATTCAAGTCACCGTGGCGACCTACAGGACGAAGAAAGCTCGTCTCGTAGTCACCGCCACCGACTTCACTCCGGGTGTAACGATTACTTGCACCTTGGACATCATCAACCAGGCAACAGGGTTGCCGTACTCGGCCGTTATGGGACCGAGCATTCCAGCGGCGCCGGGTGTGTTCCAGGTGTTCTTCACCAACATACCGTCGCCCAACCTGATCACTCTCACCTCCAGCGGAGGTGGCAGCTCAACCACAGGCGTAACAACCTTGCGGTAACCCAATTAACCCACGGCTGCCGGACTTCGGTCCGGCAGCTCAAAAACTTTCGAATCGCTGCCAGCCTGTTGAAGTTCAACAAAGCAGGGTGGCAAGGAATCAGCAGAAGAATCAACTTAAGAGAGGAACCGAAAATGAACTCCAAACCTACGCGGGCCCCCAGCAAGGCTCTGCAATCAGAAAATAATTCCTTGCTAACTCGCTTTGGGACACGCATCAAGGCCATCGCACTGGTAGCACTGTTATCCACGGCCAGTGCATTCGCTTCACCTAGCAGGCAGATTGCCAACCAGGGCATGAATCAACCTCGTGGCATGGTTCGCTCCACTGTACCGAATCCGGTCATTGGCGGCGCGCCGCTCCAGGATTACTGGGTCTCGGACACAGTGCTGGGTTTCTGCCGCATTGACCAGGTCCCTGATCCGGCTAACCCGCCACTCACGCATGGCGTGCTGAACGCTGGAACGTGCTACGCGCCCGGCATCTTTGAACCCTCTGATTACCAGGTGGAAACCAACGGTGTGAACGGCTCCAACGGATATGTCTTCGTTGGCAGCACGCTTGGCATTAGCCGGCTGAGCTTCATCGTTGATCCCGCCAATCCCGCCAAGACTGTTGTAGATACGGCGCACGTAACAGTCTTCTTCGGTACCGGCTCGCTCTTCACCAACAATGTTTCCATCGGCAAAGCTCCCATTGGCGCAAGCGCAAAGCTTGGCCCCGATGGAAAACTTTATGCCAGCTTCACCGGCGCTACCGATATCTGGCGCGTACTCAATCCGCTTTCGCCGACTTTCACTCCGGCGGGCAACAAGATTGAGCGTGTTGGCGTGAGCACCGGCATCGGCGGCGTCACCACGGACCTGGCCTGGGTCGGCCACGATCTCTGGCTCGTCGACGTTGGCTTCCTCAATCGCATCCAGAATGCTGACCAGTGCTTTTACACCTTCCCAAAGTGCGCTGCTGCCATGGAGTTCCAGTTCTTGTCTGTTCATACAGGGTTGGCGTCTGATCAGTTCATCTCCACTGTCCCTAACGGACGCTGGCTGTATTTTGGCAACGGCAGCCGCGTCGTCCGGTATGACACAACTACTCCCGGCCTGATTCAGGTCTGGAACCAGAACGGCATCGCCAACGGCAGCGCTACTCCAATGGGGTACACGCTGATTCTTGGCATCAACTTTATTCAAAGCGCCACTCCCACTCTGTTGCCTGACGGCAGTTTCTTTGAAGACATGACCGTGGTGAATGACCCGGTTGTAAACGCTCTTTTTCCCCGCGCGCCCGCGACTCCTCCGCGCGTTGGCGCAGGCGTGGCCTGGCTGCTTGCAGCCAGCACGCTGCCAACCGTGGAATCGTGCGTCCAGCCCGTGGGCGTTCCCACTCCTCCTCCGTGCGTCAACAGCCCGCTTGGAACTGGCGGCACAGGAGCATCGCCTAATCCGGTCCCGGCAAAGCGCGGCGTTCTGTTTGCATCCGGCATCACTCATCCTCGCGGCTTGCTCTTCCTGCAGACCAACTGGTGGGTATCGGACGAGCAGTTTGGCTTCTGCCGCATCGATGTGAATCCCGTCACCGGGGCAACATCGCTCAGCCATTGCTTCCATCCCGACGCCACTTTCTATCCCGGACAAACAGCCGCTGCCGCACCCAACGCATTGGGCCAGCAGAACGTGTATGTGCCTGACGCATCCGGCTTCACATCAAACATATACAGGTTGCAGTTCACGCCGGATGCCACCGGTGGAACCGTTACACCAACCGGAATCCTTGCCGGCGCAGGCAGCCGCAAGGGCACCAAAGTTGAGACCGTGGCCCTGCCTCAAGGTCCCTCAAATGACGGAGCTCTTTACATCGGTTACTCCGACGAAGGACTCGTTGAAAAAATCACCAACCCGGCAACCGCGCCCGCCGCAGCCCTCCCAGTTGGACGTGCTTTTAATGGCATCGGCGTAATCAGCATGGCTTTCCAGGGCAATGACCTCTACTTGTCAGAGCTTGGCCCTCCACCCATCGCCGGCCAGTTCATCAAGAAGGGCGTTGTCACCGCAATTTACAAAGCTTCGCCCAGCGCGAACAACGGAGGAGCTACTCCGGTAAAACGCGCTATTGCCCGCCTGCAGACTCCGCAGATCATCGTGGAAAATCCCGGCGGCTTCACCATGGGCCCCACCGGTGGACGTCCAGGCTGCCTGCCTCCGTTGGGCGTGAAACTTTCACCCAGCGTTCCGGCAGATCCGGCAACGACCCCGGCCTTTTACATGGGTACGCTGGGATTAACGGCGGATGGTGTTTTCAATCCCGGCGTAACCCAGGGCCTGGGTGAACAGCCAAGAGTCGATCAATATGACTTCGTCTGCACCACACAAGTCCTGTGGGTGAATGACGGCGCAATTGATCCGACCCGAAGCCTCGCCAACCCCCTTGGTCCCGTCACCGCGCTCGGCTTCAGCGGAAATGATTCCTCTGCAGTCCTGGCCATCGGCGACGATCCGTCAGTGCAGGTTCCCACCCAGTCGCGGCAGCACGGCATTCTCCGCCGCAACGGGCCTCCGGGCACTGGCTCAACCGGACAAGGACACGTGTATCTGGTGTTCTAAGTAACGTGTTCTAAACATTCATAACCGCTCCACTTCATCCTGGGCCGGCGCGATGTATGCGTCGGCCTTTTTTCTAGCGTGACTAGTACTCTGACCGCCTGGAAGAAGGAAGCCACAAAGATACTTGGCAGAAAAGGAAGAAAAGGCTAAGTACAGGGAGGCGATCTCTGCGCAAAAATACAGATGCAGCTTTCCGCAGAAGACAGT
>JBAVUZ010000022.1:0-9596 GCA_049697035.1 Candidatus Angelobacter sp.
TTCATGGACTGGCCAGGCCTTTTGGTTATCTGGGACCTCTGCACCGCCAAACCGACTGGACCGATGGCTGCATCGCCGTAACCAACGCTGAGATTGAAGAAATCTGGAAGCTGGTTCCGGTGAGAACAAGGGTTGAGATCCGCCCGTAGTTTTCTTCGATCTCATTCAAAGATTTTTTTCTTCGTCAAGCGCATTCCCTGAACCGGCATTCAGTTGCAGTCCGCCTCAGGATGCGTTGCGAAATTCTGGACGCCGATATTTTTGCAGTTTTGAAAAAATATTTTTCGGGCGAGGGTTAATTTTTAGTAACCGGTACTACAAAGTCCCGTGAAAATCAATGCGGGAAAATCCTTGATTCATGCGGGTTCCATGGCTTGTGAAATTCCCGGGGCTTTTTCATACGATGCATTTGTTTGCACGTCTTAAATTTGCAATTTCCATGGTTGACAAAAATAGTTGAGAGGCTAGAATACGTCCTCGCCTACGTATTTCTGCCATGACAAGTCAAAGCGCCCAAAGCCGAATTCTTCTACAAACTGATTTCCCGGAGCTCACACTCCATGCTCGCGGCAAGGTACGCGATTTATACAGCCTGAACGAACAACTTCTGTTCGTCGCCACAGACCGCATCTCAGCTTTCGATTATGTTCTTGCCACTGGAATCCCGGAAAAAGGCCGCGTGCTTACGCAGCTCTCGCTTTTCTGGTTTGATTTCCTGAAAGATGTGGTGAAGAACCATCTGATCACGGCCAACGTGGACCAGTACCCTGCTCCTCTAAAAAAGTATGCTGACGATCTGCGCGGCCGCTCCATGCTGGTGACGAAAGCGCAGATGATCGACATTGAATGCGTCGCGCGCGGATATCTTTCCGGATCGGGCTGGAAAGAGTACCAGCAGACCGGCGCGGTTTGCGGCATCAAACTCCCGGCGGGACTTAGAGAATCCGACAAGCTGCCTGAACCGATCTTTACGCCGGCCACGAAAGCACTGACCGGCCACGATGAAAATATTTCGATCGAAGAAATGGCCAAGCGCACGGGAAAAGAGCTGGCAGAGAAACTGCGCGATTTAACGTTAAAGATTTATAAGACGGCAGCCGACTATGCAGCCGGACGCGGCATCATAATTGCCGATACCAAATTTGAGTTCGGCCAGACGCCTCAAGGCCTCATCCTGGCGGATGAAGTCCTTACGCCGGATTCGTCGCGTTTCTGGCCTGCGGATAAATATCAGCCGGGCAAAGCGCAGGAATCATTTGACAAACAGTTTGTTCGCGACTACCTGGAAGCGATCAAATGGAACAAGCAACCTCCTGCGCCTTCATTGCCGGAAGATGTTGCACGCAAGACCAGCGAGAAGTACATAGAGGCATACAGGATTCTGGCGGGACGCGAGTTGCCCGCAGGTTGAGAAGCCGATGGCATGAATGCGCTTGATTGGATCATCCTCGTGATCATGCTCTTATCGGCGCTTCTGGCGGCGGCCCAGGGGTTCTTTTTTGAAGTGATCTGCCTGGCAGGTGCGGTGGTGGGGTATTTGCTGGCAGCGTGGGGGTACGGCAAGCTTTCCCCGTGGTATTTGCAGTACGTCAAGTTGCCGGCGTTTGCGGACTTGGCGGGCTTTCTTACGATTTTTGTGTCGGTGGTCCTGCTGGCGGGCGCTCTTGCAAGGATAGCCCGTTGGATGGTGCACGAAGCAGGGCTCCGATCCGTTGATCGCGCGCTGGGAGCAGCGTTTGGTTTTGTTCGCGGCATGGTGATTGTGACCGCCGGGTTAATGGCGATCACGGCCTTTGTACCTGAGTCAACAGAGCTGTCTGGCTCACAACTGGCAAGTTACTTTCTGGTGGCGGGACGTGGCGCAAGCTGGCTGGCGCCTTCCGATGTCCGCGAGAAGTTTCGCGCCGGGATCATCAAACTCCGCGGTGGGCCCAGTCCCGGAGCGACACATAAGTAAATAAGTCGCGAGGCCGAACACGCGCCAAGCGTCCTGTAGCAGGTGCAACACATCTGCGGCCGGAGCAAGATGCCTGGCGGTTTGGAGCAAAGCGACAAAAACAAAAGATTGGCGCATCTGGAAAGTGAGGAGACTCTGTGAAGGACCAGCTCGAAGCACTCGTAGCGCAAATGTATAGCAGCGGCATTCTCTACTCTGAAGCCGTGCGTGAATTTAAGAAGCGCTTCATCATGAACGTCCTGCAGCAGAACCGGGGAAACCAGTGCAAAGCTGCCCGTGAATTGGGCATGCACCGTAACACACTCAGCCGGACGATCGCTGAGTTGAAGCTGGATGTCCGCCAGCTGCGCGACGGCGGGCGGCGGCCTGTACGAAGCGAAAAGCCTCCGCTATTGGACAAACAAAAGCTGGTCCGCTAGCACGCGGCTCTCCCTGCAATTGAATCCAACTTAACGTGTCAAACCTGGCTCCAGATCCCGACGGAGAAAGAGCGTTTGTGCGTCCCGGATTCCACTGGGACAGCGCCGACGCTTTTCTCTTCGATATAGACGGCACGCTGCTCAACAGCCGCGACGCGGTCCACTATTTTGCCTTCCGCACCGCAATACGCGAAGTTCTGGGAATCGAAGCCAGTATTGAGGGCGTGCCCGTTCACGGCAATACTGACGTGGGCATCCTGCGCGCCGTGCTGCAACGCGCAGGCCTGCGAGACCGTGCCATTGACAAGCATATGCCGCAGATCGTGGCCCGGATGTGCGCCGAGGTACAGCAGAACCGGACGCAGCTGAATCCTGAGCTTTGCCCATCGATTCTGGAACTGATCAACTATCTTCAAGGCCGGGGCAAGCTGCTGGGAGCGGCTTCAGGGAATCTTGAAACCGTAGGTTGGCTTAAGCTGGAGAAGGCTGGGCTAAGGCCGATGTTCCCTTTCGCGTCATTCTCTTTTCCACGAGAATTGCGTGCCGAGATCTTCCAGCACGGAATTAACCTCGCGCGGCAACGCCTGGGTGGAAATGCTTCTGTGACTGTTGTCGGAGACACACCGTCCGATATTGACGCAGCACGCACGGTGGGCGCGCCGGTGATTGCGCTGGCAACTGGAATCTACTCTTTTGAGCAGCTTCAGGCCCATGATCCAGACGCATGTTTTGCCTGCGGCACTGATTTGCTGGCGTTTAGCGGTTGATGCTTCACAAACTTCAGTAATTGGCCGCAATATTCCTGCCAAGAATCGTTCTTAATAACGGTACAATGATGTTTCCCGCATGAAAACCTGGTTCGCCATCTTGTCGTTGTTCTTCTGCGTGGCCTGCATGGCCGCGGACAAACCCACGTCCGTTGCGACTCCTCTTGTCTCCAAAGAAGATAAAAAAAACGCGGAAAAGGAATTCAAGAATGCGCAGGACCTGCAGCGTGCAGGCAAGCCGGACGAAGCGCTCATAGCGGTACTTAAAGCTCAGGAACTCATGCCCGGCAACGTGGAATTTATGACCATGGGCGAGATGCTGCGGCAGCAGATCGTCGGCGACCACATGGAGGCGGGCAACCATCTGGCCGCGGCGGGCGACTCTGTGGGCGCCGCACAGCGCTTTCGCATGGCGCTGGCTGTTGATCCGCAGAATGCTTATGCCGCCCAGCGCCTGCGTGACGTGGAGCCGCCGGATGGAGACGCCGAGCACAAACACGTGTTGCAGTTGCTCGCCTCAGTGGACCAGATCAACCTGCAACCCGCACCGGGAAGGAAGAGTTTTCACCTTCAGGGCGATACCCGGCAGCTATACACGCAGATTGGCGCCGCTTTTGGCATCTCCATGCAATTTGACCAGAACCTGGCCAGCCGGGTCATTCGCTTTGACCTGGATAACGTGGATTTCTACACTGCAACTGACATTGCGGGCAAGATGACGAAGTCTTTCTGGTCGCCCGTTTCCAGCCATGACGCCATGGTGGCCAGTGATACTGTGGAAACAAGAAAGCAATATGAGCGGCTGGCATTGCGTACTTTTTATATCGGCAATGTGTCAGCGCAGACTGACCTGAATGACCTTGTCAACGTGATGCGCACCATCCTGGACATAAAGTTTGTCAGCATTCAGCCGGGCCAAAACACCATCACCGTGCGCGCCCCCAGGGAGCAAGTGGAAGAAGCGGCGAGCCTGCTTGATAACCTGATGGATGCCAAACCTGAGATGTCGCTAGAAGTGACGGAATACGAAATCGATACCGACCGCCTACGTGACATGGGCTTGAACTTGCCTACCAGCTTTCAGGTATTCAACATCCCTTCAGAAATCAGGCGGGTGCTGGGGCCGGACGCTCAAAGCGTGATTGACCAGCTAAATCGCACAGGAACGGTTGATCCCAGCACCATCTCACCGTCGTCGCTTGCCAACCTCGCTGGATCTCCACTGCTGGGGCCGTTTCTGATTTTCGGCAAAGGCAATGGATTGACAGGAATCACCGCACCTCCAATCACCGCCAAACTGGCATTTAATTCCTCTATCGCTACCAATCTGGAAGCGATGACGCTACGCGCCATTGACGGTGAGGCCGCCACGTTTCGCGTCGGCACAAAATTTCCTATCGTTAGCAGCACTTTCAGCAATGTAGCGCTCAGTACACGCGGCCAGGTGCAAGTGGGAAATACACCGGAGTTCACCTATGAAGATCTGGGAATCACCTTGAAGGTGACACCGCATTACCACGCCAATGGTGACATAACCCTGGCGATGGACCTTAAAATCGAAGGACTGGGCACGCAGCAGATCAACAGCATTCCGGACATTACCAGCCGGTCTTACGTTGGGACAATCACGGTGCACGATGGTGAACAATCCGTGATCACGGGATTGCTGAGTGAGCAGGAGTTGCGGTCCGTTGAGGGCTTGCCGATACTCAGCAATCTGCCTGGCTTAAAAAATGTGCTAAGCTCGACCTCGAAAGAGCGCATCCACAATGAAATACTGATCGTGGTTACGCCGCACGTTGTGCGCAAACCTTTCCATGATCGAGGCAGCAGCGTTTTCTGGAACGTGGGGCCTTAAAAGAAAAAGGGACTTACCACGATTTTCCCTGATGACACTGCTGAAAAAACTTCCAACCTAACGGGTTACCGTCTCATTTGGCTATATGTTCCGCCCTGGCCGCGCGCTACCTTCCGGCGTGATCGATCTCAAACTGCACCAGCTGTTTCAGATTGTCGTATGGAATGTTGGCAATGCCAGGAACCCTGCGGCCATTGATGAAAACCGTGGGCGTCTCGTTGACGTCCAGTGTGGCTCCCAAAGCCTGCGATTTCTTGATACGGGCGTCTGTTTCCGGTGAAGCAGCGCAGGTAGAGATTTTTTGCGCATCGTAGCCGGCGGCAGTAGCAAGTTCTTTCAATTTGTCATCGGCTGTGGCCAGCGCAATCCCGCCCTGATTTTCGAATATTGAGTCAACATATTTCCAGAACGCATCTTTGTCCATTTGTCCTGCGCAGTCGGCGTACTGCGCTGCCTTCAACGCCCACGGATGCAGGCTGGCGGGTAGAGGAAACTCCTGGAAGATGAAGTGTACCTGGGGAAAATCCGCAAAGAGTTTTGCCAGAACGGGCTGTGCCACTTTGCAATGCGGACATTCCAGATCACTGAACTCAATAATCTCGATTGGCGGATTTTGGCCTCCCCTGCTGGGACCAAATGCGCCTTTCAGAATGGCGCGCGCAGCGGCAAACGGATCGGGGCCAAAAGGAATCATCTGACCCGCGATGGCGACCTGGGTTCCCGGAGCCAGATAGAGATGCACTGGCTGTTGCTTGTTCATGGAGACCAGCACTTCCGCGAGCCCGGGAATGCTGGATTCGCGGATATCGAGGATCTGCCAGCTAACGCCCGGATCATAGCCAAAGCTCCGTTTCATGGAGGCTTCTACTTCCTCCATGCTGGGCAGGGCGGCTTTCTGTTGCGCGCTTTGTGGCGAGGCAGAGGCGCCAGCGGTTTGGGTTGCGGGCTTTTTCGGCGAAGCGGTTTGCTTCTTTGCGGGAGCGGTTTGCGCGTTCACGACGCCGAAAGAGAAAAGAATCAAGGTTAAGAGAGCTGCGGTCATTATTTTGGTCATTATTTTGGGCGTTATTTCGATCATGGATTTCATCGTATTTTTTTAGACTTCCGATTTTTGTGCGATTGGAAAACGGCGGCCAAGGCCAAAGGCCTTTGGAGTAATTTTTAACCCTGGGGCAGCCTGCTGGCGCTTGTATTCACTGCGCTCGATCATGCGAATCACGTCGCGCACCACTCGAACGTCATAGCCACGATCGGCTGCAATCTGTTCCGCGGTGTGGTAATCCTCAACGTAATCCTCAAGAATATTGTCCAAAACTTCGTACGGCGGCAGTGTATCAGAGTCCTTCTGTCCGGGACGCAGTTCGGCGGACGGAGGTTTGTCAATGGTCGATTGCGGAATGACCGGCTTCAGCGAGTTCACGTAACGGCTCAGTTCGTAAACCATGGTCTTGGGGACATCTGAAATCACGCCAAGTCCGCCGACCATATCGCCATAAAGCGTGCAGTAGCCGACTCCCACTTCAGACTTATTTCCGGTGGTCAGTACCAGCGCGCCGAACTTGTTGGAAAACGCCATGAGGATGTTGCCGCGAATGCGCGACTGGATGTTCTCTTCCGCAACATCTTCCGGTTTGCCGGCAAACAACGGGGCCAGAGCCTTGCGGTAGCCATCAAAAATGTCACCGATGGCAATCACCTCAAAACGGATTCCCAGTTTGCACGCCAGCTCACGCGCATCCCTGATGCTGTGCTCGGAAGAGTACTGGCTGGGCATGGCTATTCCGGTAACGTTCTCTTTGCCCAGCGCGTCCACGGCAATCGCCGCCGTAAGAGCTGAATCAATGCCTCCGCTCAGGCCGATCACAACTTTACTGAAGCCGCACTTGCGGACGTAATCTCGTGTCCCCAGCGCAAGACCGGCGTAAGCGCTTGGCATACCCACAGGGACCTGCTCATGCATCTCCCCCTGCATGGTTTCAGAGTTGAAAATGACCAGATCTTCCTCAAAAGATTTTGCCTGGGCCACAATGTCACCGCTCGGCGCAATCACCATGCTGGACCCATCAAAGATAAGGCTGTCATTCCCTCCAACCTGATTCACAAAAAGGACCGGGACTTTGTTGTCGCGGGCGATGGTGGCCAGCATCTGGCGGCGCAGCTCGCGTTTCCCCAGATGGAAAGGCGAAGCGGAAATGTTCAACACCATATTGCCGCCCGCATGCAGAAGTTCGTCGACAGGGTCCACGCGGTACAGGCGGCGATGCCAGAAATGCTTATCATTCCACGCGTCTTCACAAATGGTGAGTGCGAATTTCTTATCTGCGAGCCGAAGCAGCTTTTGCGATTCAGCGGGATCAAAGTAACGCATCTCGTCAAAAACATCGTAAGTGGGCAGCAGCATTTTCGACTGCACAAACTGCACCGCACCCTGCCGCAGCACGGCGGCGGAATTCATCACAGACTTGCCGGTCTCCACCTTTGCGGGCGATACAAAACCGCAGACAATGGTGATTTGCGGAACGGCCTGAGCAATCTCCTTTATCACCTGCTGGTTGCGCTCGACAAACGCGGGTTTCTCCAGGAGGTCACGCGGGGGATAGCCACAGACAGCCAGTTCAGGAAAGAGAACCATCTCCGCGCCCAGCGCAAGGGCCTGGCGGGAAGACTCAATGATCTTTTTAGAATTACCGGTGAAATCACCAATTGTTGGGTTGATCTGCCCGAGAGCAATCTTCACCCTTCTAGTTTAAACCGCTGCTTTGATTTGCGTCAGCCCTCTCACAGCGGAGGCGTCTTCACTGGATCTTGCGGGGGCTTCTCCGGACTCTCCGCCGGCTGCTGATCAGTGCCACTGGAGCTTGTTTGTTTGCCGTTGGTGCCCCACTGCGGCTCATCCTGGGGCGTCGGCAACGGCCTGGCAGGTGAAGCGCCACCGGCCTGCTGGGACATGGGATCTGGCTGCTCGTCCGGGCGTTTCAATGTCGGCTTATGAGTAGGCTGCTCCTGCTGTGGCGCACCGCTCACGTCTTGCGGATTGTCGCTAGATTTCAGCGCGGCCAGCGTTGGCACACCATCTTTTACGTCAACTTCTTTCTCAGTCTTCACCGCGATCTGACCGCCAATTTTCGCGGTCTTTACCTGGACCACTTCATCGCCGGAAAAGCGGACAAACACCACGTCTTTTGGAGGAGCGCCGTAAATCCATTCTTCGTACTCTTTGCCCTTATCGTCTTTCTCGCGGACCTTTTGTTCCGGACGGTCTTTGGCCATGACCACCATGTCATGATTCATGCCTACGAGAACTTCATGGCGCTTTACGGCTTCCCTGATCTTGGGCGGAAGAGTATCGACAAAAACTTCCGCGGCGGTCTTTACGGAAAAGTCCAGCACCGGAGTGAGCATCTGCTTCAATTCCGCGCCAGTCATCTCCGGAACATGCTTTTTAAATTCCAGGGTCACGGCTGCGCCGGTAGGCTGGGCCTGGTTAGGATCGACGCCGCCCGTGCTGCCGCCCATCCCGGAAACTTCAATGTGCTGGTACCACTTGGTTTTCTTTTTCGGCCCACCGTTGATTTCAAAGTAAATCGACTTCTCTTTGAAAACGATGTTGGTAATCTGGACGCGATCGCCCACCTTGGCAGCAGCGCCGTAAGTCTGCGCCATCCTGTAGAGCTGCGCGTCGCCGGGCTTTACCAGGCCATCCGGCGCTATGGCCATGTTCTTTTCGCCCAAAGGAAAATTCTTGCGCACGTGAACAAACTCAGCGTCCATCACCCGAATAAGCTGCATTTTGGTAAGGTCGCTCAGCTTTTGCCGGTTGTCCAGATCAAGTGGCTTCAAGTGCGGGGTGGTATCCGCCGCATGTGGCGTTTGGGCGTCAGGCTTTGGGGTCCGTGGATCCAATGGGCTGCCGGGATTAACGGTAATCGGGGACTGGCACACAGCGATGCTGCAGGCAATTAAAACCAGGAAAAAAGCGGATGAGGCACTGCGTAACATGAGAGCACCTATGGCTGCTGTCTCCTTCTATGATTCGCTAATTTGCACGAATTTTCAACCTATTTAGCAGCCACTTGGATTAGATGCCAAAGCCGGGCAAAACGTGCAACTTTCCCTGCATTTCGTCCCAATCTCGGCGATCACGCGCGAGGTCGGCGCTTCCGGCGATCTCTGCTGGTCAGTGTCATCAGCGTAATCAGCGGTAAGGTTTTGCCTTTCCGATTTCGGCGATGTCGCGCGATCATGCGATCTCGGCGATCCTTTCCGGATTTCTCATTCTTCTTCATCCTCAGTGAGGTTTTTCACCATTACGCTTGTCCTTGTCACATTCCATGCCGCTAGTTGGATCGTGTACGCAAGCTGTCCAATCTGCCTGTGGTTCAGCTTGCCCTCCAAAATCGCTCCCTGCAACCTCCTGATCGCCATCTGTATGCTGTCCGCGTCTTCCATCGGTCCCAGGTCAATCACGGCCGTCTTGGCCTCTTCCACCCGTTCATGCATGTGGCAGAGTTTTCTGCCTCGCACCCGGGGCGCTCCGCACTGGCGGCCATTGAGGTATGTGTGCCGGCACCGTGCCGCTTTCTGCGCTTTTTCCA
>JBAVUZ010000023.1:0-4407 GCA_049697035.1 Candidatus Angelobacter sp.
GCTCCTCGGGTCGCAGTCGCACATCAACTTGGTGCGCGTACAGAATGACGGAATTGAAGACTGGCGAGCGTTGATGACGCGCCTGGCCAAAGAGCCTCATGTTACGGGCGTCGCTCCGGCGATGTACGGGCAGGTAATGGCGTCACGGGCGGCCCGGGCGAGCGGCGCGTTGGTAAAGGGAGTGATCCCGGAATATGAAAATCGGGTAAGCGAGCTACTGAAATCCATAAAGTTTGGTTCCGCTGCCGCGCTGGAACCTTGCGCGGATACTGACGAAGCCTGCAAAACTGGCAGGGCTATTCCGCCGATAGTGCTAGGAAAGGACTTAGCTGAGACTATCGGAGCCACCGTGGGCTCAACCATTATGATTATCAGCCCGCAGGGTGAGCTATCCCCGGTTGGGATGATGCCTAAATACCAGCAATTCAAGGTCACCGGAATTTTCCGCTCCGGGTTCTATAACTATGACAGTGCGTGGGCGTTCATTCGACTCTCTGACGCGCAACGGCTCTTCTCCCTTCCGGACACTGTGATCTCTGTCATAGAGTTCAAGATAGACGATCTGTATAAAGCTGAGGAGGTAGGTAACACGCTGGAGAAAGCGGCCGGACCCGGCTTTGTAGCCAAAAACTGGATGGATGAAAACCGTGCGCTCTTTCGGGCGCTGCGCCTGGAGCGGGTAGTGACATTCCTGACCATCGGTTTGATCATTTTTGTGGCGGCCCTGAACATCCTGATTTCACTGATCATGATGGTCATGGAGAAAACCAAGGACGTGGCTGTGCTGATTTCCATGGGAGCAAAACGGCGGCAGATCCGGGGCATATTCATGTTCCAAGGGGTGCTCATCGGCGTCATCGGTACCGTGGCAGGATTGATCCTGGGTTATGGCGTGGCCATAGCCGGGGCGAAATACCATTTTGTGGCCTTGTCTGCGGAAGTTTATTCCATTGACTACCTACCTTTTGCACCTCGGCTCATCGATGGCCTGTTGATTGCAGCCGTGGCCCTGCTGATATCGTTTGTTGCCACTCTGTATCCCTCCTGGTCAGCGGCGCGTGTTTTGCCCGCGGAAGCATTACGCTATGAGTGAAAAACCCCATTGCTTTGTTGGTCTCAATGGGTGGAAGATGTTGAAGGGCTTGGAGTTGCTGTTAGGAAGAATTAAGAAGTTTAATGAAATCTCAAGGACTTTCGAACCAGAAATTTTAGAGATTAACTTTAGTCATATGGGTTCTAATACACAGGTAGTTCAGGGATTGCGAAAGGCACTGAAAATGCAGAGGAACAGGGAGGTTTGCACCATTGAGGCGGGCGGGTGCATCCAATAGATCAAGCAGGTCTGCAGCCCGAAATTGTTCGCGTGAGTGGACTTAAAAAGGTTTACAAGTCTGGTCAAACAGATTTGGTGCTCTTTGAAAACTTGTCCTTCCAGGTGAGGAAGGGGGAAATGCTGGCTATCGTGGGCGAGTCCGGCGCCGGCAAGAGCAGTTTGTTGCACATCCTTGGTGCTCTTGATCGTGCTTCCGCAGGTGACGTATACTGCGCCCAGATTCCCGTAGCGAAACTTACAGACGATGCCGCAGCGGATTTTCGCAATCGGACTATTGGTTTTGTCTGGCAGTTTCACTACCTGTTGCCGGAATTTACGGCGCAGGAGAATGTTGCAATGCCGCTCTTGATGCAAGGGACCGCATACCGTAAGGCCATGGAGAAAGCCGGCGTATGGTTGCGGGAAGTTGGATTAGAGAGCCGCAGCCATCATCGCGCGGGAGAGCTTTCCGGCGGTGAGCAACAACGGGTGGCCCTGGCCAGGGCGCTGGTGACAGGCCCGGGAATCCTGATGGCGGACGAGCCAACAGGTGACCTGGATAACCGTACCGCGGAGATGGTATTCGCTTTGGTGCAAAGACTTCATCAAGAGTACCGGCTCACTTCCCTTATCGTCACCCACAACCTTGAGTTTGCACGCCGCTGCGATCGTGTATTGCGGTTGCATCACGGCATGGCAGAGGAAGTGTCGCCCGCGTCGCTGAATTAGCGAGGGAAGGGGCGAGGGACAGTTTTTAGGTTTTTCTGCCGATTTGGCAGATGGTAGGTTTGTCCGGCGCAGCAGTTGATGGCCTCTCGTGACGGAGGTCGCTGGCAGGACAGAAAGGCTTCTTTCTGGTGGGGTGCGCAGTACGCAGCCAGAAGGACAGAGAGATGTTTCCGGCAGAGGTGACTGGGAGCATCTGGGTGAGGGTAATATGTTCGAGCGGTACACAGAGAAAGCCAGGCGCGTAATCTTCTTCGCAAGATACGAGGCCAGCCAGTTCGGCTCTCCGTACATAGAGACGGAGCACCTGCTGCTGGGCTTGTTGCGCGAAGACAAAGCGTTGACCAACCGCTTTCTGCGCTCTCATGCGTCGGTAGAGTCCATCCGCAAGCAGATTGAAGGGCACACCACGATTCGGGAAAAGGTTTCCACTTCCGTGGACCTGCCTTTGAGCAATGAATGCAAACGGGTATTGGCCTACGCGGCGGAAGAGGCGGAACGCCTCAGCCACAAGCACATTGGCACGGAGCATCTGCTATTGGGATTGCTGCGTGAAGAGAAGTGCTTTGCCGCGGAAATTCTGCATGAGCGTGGACTGCGCCTAAGCGCTATCCGCGAAGAGCTGGCGCGCAGCACGCAGGAAAAAGCCCAGCCCCAGCGCGGCTCCAACCGCGAATCTTCCCTGCTGGCGGAGTTCTCGCGCGACCTGACCCAGGCCGCCATGGACAGCCAGCTTGATCCGCTCGTCGGCCGTGAAGGCGAAGTTGAGCGCGTGATCCAGATTCTGTGCCGCCGCACCAAAAATAATCCGGTGCTGATCGGCGAACCCGGCGTGGGCAAGACCGCGATCGTTGAAGGCCTGGCCCAGCGCATCGCCGATGGCGATGTTCCGTCATTCCTGGCGGACAAGAGAATTCTCGGGCTCGATCTTTCTTTGATCGTTGCCGGAACCAAGTATCGCGGACAGTTTGAAGAGCGCCTGAAGACCATCATGAAAGAACTGATGGAGAGCCAGAACTGCATCATCTTTATCGATGAGTTGCACACGCTGGTCGGCGCCGGTTCGGCGGAAGGCTCGCTGGACGCCGCCAACATCCTGAAGCCGGCGCTTTCACGCGGAGAAATCCAGTGCATCGGTGCTACCACGCCGGGCGAGTACCGCAAATCGATTGAAAAAGACCGGTCGCTGGAACGGCGCTTCCAGGCCGTAAAGGTTCCGCCGCCAGGGGAAGAGCAGGCGGTCAAGATCATCTACGGAATCAAGGAACGCTATGAAAAGTTCCACGCCGTAAGCTATACGGACGAAGCGATCCAGTTCGCGGTGTATCACTCAAACCGCTACATTCCAGACCGTTTCCTGCCGGACAAGGCCATCGATCTTTTGGATGAAGCCGGCGCGCGCGTAAAGCTGCGCCAGACTTCACTTCCTGAAGAAATTACGGAAGTCCAGAAACGCATCAAATTTATCGTTCACCGGATGGAAAACGCCATTGCGAACCACGAGTTCGAAAAGGCGCGCTTCTACTCCGACGAAGAGCGCAAGGAGCGCGAGAACCTGCGCGCCCTGCGCGAGAAATATCACCTGGATGAGTCTTCCACCGGCGTTGTGGCCCGCGAGGATATTGAGGAAGTGGTAAGCCGCTGGACCGGCGTGCCCGTGACCTCCATCAAGGAAGAAGAGACGCAGAAGCTGCTGCGCGTGGAAGAAGAGCTGCATAAGCGCATCATCTCGCAGGACAAGGCCATCAGCGCCCTGGCCCGCTCAATCCGCCGCTCGCGCGCCGGCTTGAAATCGCCCAACCGGCCCATCGGATCATTCCTGTTCCTGGGACCGACCGGCGTGGGCAAGACCGAAGTCGCGCGCACGCTGGCGCACTTTCTCTTCGGCAGCGAGAAATCGCTGATCCGCTTTGATATGTCAGAGTTCATGGAGAAGCATTCGGTCAGCAAGCTGATCGGCTCGCCACCGGGATATGTGGGATACGAAGAAGGCGGCCAGTTGACCGAGCGCGTGAAGCGGTCACCCTATTCGGTCGTGCTGCTTGATGAAATCGAGAAGGCGCATCCGGATGTGTTCAACATCCTGTTGCAGGTGCTCGAAGATGGACAGCTCACTGACGGCCTGGGCAACACGGTGGATTTCAAGAACGTAATCATCGTGATGACCTCGAACATCGGCGCACGGCACCTGATGAAGCGCAAGGGCCTCGGCTTCTCGCTGGACAAGGAAGAAACGGTCCACGATAAGGTTGAAGAACTGGTCAAACAGGAAGTGAAGAAGACCTTCAACCCTGAGTTCCTGAACCGTCTGGACGAAGTAATCATCTTCCAGGCCCTGACCGATGCTGACCTGATCCAGATTCTGGAAC
>JBAVUZ010000024.1:0-10875 GCA_049697035.1 Candidatus Angelobacter sp.
ATCGGAAATGCCGCGAATTCACACCGCCAGGTCGGCAACCTGTTTGACGTGAAGCTGCGCGCCATCCACAACCTGCATGAAAACGGCGTGGACATTGTTCCGGTTACCACGATTATCAACGGCATCAACAATGAGCAGGTGGGCCGCATTATTCAGTTTGCGCTGGATAATCCCAAGACCATCAGCTTCTTGAGCTTCCAGCCGGTTTCGTTCACCGGTCGTGACGAAGAAATTACCGACGACCGCCGCCAGGCACAGCGTTACACGCTGAGCCATCTGGCGCACGACGTAAAGAACCAGACCGGCCTGGGCGAGCCCAAGCGCGACTGGTTCCCAATCTCTTTTATGTCCACCTTCTCTGACTGGGCTGACCTAATCCATGGCCCCAGCGCTGATTGGGGACAGCTGAGCTGCGGATGCCACCCGAATTGCGGCGTTGGCATGGCCGTGATGATCGACAAGGAAACGAAAGAGGCAGTTCCTGTAACGGCGTTCCTGAATGGCGATCGCATCGCGCAGGATGTGGCCAAGGTGAATGACGCGGGCCGCGGGCGGTTTCTCTCGGTCTTCGGCATGGCGCTGGCATTGGCGCGCAATTACGATCCGTTCAAAGCGCCCAAGCATTTCAAGCTCGTCGATCTGCTGAAGAAATTTGATAAAACGTTTGGCGCGACCAAGAAAGCCGACGAGAAGTACGGCAAAGTGGATGGCGAGCGCACAATTGAAGACATCAAGATGCGCCGCCAGGACCGTTGGAACTTCCTGTTCATCGCCGGCATGTGGTTCCAGGACCTTTATAACTATGATTTCCGCCGCACCGAGCAGTGCATTATTCCTTACGCCACGCAGGAAGGCGAAATCAGCTTCTGCGCCTACAACACTGGCGTGGGCTGGCGGAACATCATTGAGAAGATGCACATGACGGCCACACTCACCAAGTGGTATGAAGAGCACGGACGCCATGAGATTTTTGCCGGCGGCAAGGCCGTGGGCCTGAATCAGAGCGCGCACAAGCTGAACCTGAATGAGGAGCATGTGCACGCTGGTCGCAACACTACGCTGGACGATCTTGGCATCGCCAAGACCGCACGCGAAGAAAAGACACGCGCTCGCGACGAGAAGTTGAAGAAGAGCGCCGAGGACGCCCGCATGGAAGCGCTGTATCGCGAGCACATCCTGAAAGAGCCCAAGCCGGAACCCCAGGGCGGGTTCATTCCTCTGGGCGCCATCGCTCCGGCGGCGCCAAAAGCCGAAGTGAAGCAGGAAAAGAAGGAAGAAGTTTTCGGCGACTAGAGCAGCATCTAACCACAAAAGGATACGAAGGGCACAAAGAAGCAATTCTTTGTGCCTTTTTTGTTATGCTCTTAATTCAACCGTGAGCCGCTGATGCCGCGTTTTGCCAAGGCCGAAAATCGACAGCTGAGTTCTTTGTGTTCCATCGTGTCCTTTGTGGTTGGAATTGGTTTGCTTATAGCCGGCTGTGCCGGCGAGCAAAAGCATGCCACATGGACCAACGCAACCGGGGCCGAACAGAATGAGCGCCTGATGTGGCAAGCGATCCAGGATGAAGACTGGGTCAACGTGGAACGACATCTTTCTCCCACATTCATCGGCGTGACCACCAATGGCCGCATGTTTGATCGTGCCGGTTGGGTGGAGCAATGGCAGGTCGCGGAAGTGCAGGAGTTCTCTCTGGGCGACATGCAGATCCAACCCGAGGGAGCTGACATGAAGGTGACTTACATCTTGCACGTTAAGGCGTCTGCCACGGCGCTCTTGCCGTCTTCCGGCCTGCGCGTAATTTCAATCTGGCAAGAGGTCAAGACCCGGTGGATGCTCACGGCAATGTCAATTACAGCCATCCAAAGTCAGTAAGATCCTGCCCGGCGTGCTAAGCGCATTCCTCCCTTGTGGGTTCGATATAGGGCCTCTTTTGCGTCCAGCAACCCGCGTCCTTCGCTAAAAATTTGTTTGTTCAGGTTACTAAAAATCAAGTTGAGAATGGCAACCGGCCACTCCCCGGATTTTGGCCCCGTTGAAACCTGCCCTGCTGTAACCGGCTGCATTCATTAGGTCTAGGTCTGAGATCAACGAAAGCGCACTAAATGCGCAAGTAGAGGGCCATTTCAACGTTACCAAAGTTGGAGCCGTGCCGGCGCGCTTAGTACCTCCGTCACCTTTTACTTCCACCCCCTCCGGTCTAGATTTGAAAGGCCGCCTATCTTACGCAGTTGCGGCTGTATTTCATTTCTGACGGGCTATTGGAAAGCTTATGGCATTTATGAATCGAGACAAAAAACCCGAGATGCCTTCCATGAGGATCCGCCAGTCCGGATTTTCCATGGTTGAGTTGATGATTGTTTGCGTGGTCATGGTGATTATTGCGGGCCTAGCTGTGCCGAACATTTTCCAGATATATCGCAGCTATCAACTGGATTCCGCGGGCCACTCGGTTGCGAGTCTGCTGCAACAGGCGCGAATCCAGGCCGTAAAGACGAACCTGCCCGCATACGTGAACTATACCAACGCGGCAGCCGGCAATATGGCATTTGTTACCAATGATCCCGCCAATACGGCATATGCCGCTGGGGAGCCCGATGTGGAGTTGTCTCCGGCCGTTACGTTTCAAGCAGCGCCCCTAGATTATACGCAGCTGAAAGCCTATCTGAGCGCTGGCCCTGGGGCAATACCGCAGATAGGTAAAAGCATTGGTTTTAACGCCCGTGGTTTGCCCTGCAGTGAGACTACCCCTGGTGGCAATCCCGCAGTCTGCGGTCTTCCTGTGGGGACCAGCGGATACATATGGTTTATGCAGAACAATATCGGATGGGAAGCGGTGACAGTAACTCCGTCAGGAAGAATAAAGAGCTGGCGACTGGTCAACCAGGCCAGCGTTCCTTTTACGTGGCAATAGGTGATGAGCTATGAAACAACCAAACAAATTCCGACGCAAGAACACCAGAGGATTCACGCTGGTGGAGTTAACGGTGGCCATGTTCGTTCTAACGGTTGGAGTTTTGGGCGGAATGATCATGATCATTCTGGGCATGACCCGGGACAATACCAACAGAATGGATACGACCGCAACCAATGCTGCGCAAGCGGTACTGGAACAAATTGCCGCCGTGCCAGCAGGTACCAGCCCAGTTCTTAACGTGACCGATTGCGTGCCAAGTACCCATGTTGTCACAACTGCCGGCACTCCGGGAGTCGGATCGGGAGCCACGTTAGCCCCAAATGGGGACGTGGATTTCCAGCAGCCTGCGGTTGCGAACTATGAGATACCGTATGCGGTTTGCGGCAACAACAGGCTGATAGCCACTTATAACGTGCGCTGGCATATCACGACGCTTGCGAACGGAGGCAAGCTGGTGATCGTTGCTGCTGGGCACCCGACCATTTACAACCAAAGCCACGCAATGGCATACGCTAAGCCAGTAACTCTTCGCACGATTGTTGGATTGTGAGAATTCCATGAAAACGAACCGGAAACAGACGAGTCAACGCGGGTTCACGCTGATTGAACTATTGATGGTTGTGCTTTTGCTTTCCATTGTTGTGGGCGCCGTGTTCTCTCAGATTGAGCGGGCGCAAGTCCGCTATAAGGTGGAAGATCAAAAAGTCGATTTAACGCAACAAGAACGAGAGTTTATTGATCAATTCACCCGTGATTTGCATCAGTCCGGATATCCTTCCGTCGCGGTTTTCGGCGGACAGTTTGGCCTTAATAGTTCCCATGTCGCGGCTGGCATCTGGTCCATCTCGTCCACAGACCTCCACATGGAAGGCGATATGGACGGAGGTGGCGTTCAGACGGTGGAGTATTCATATTTTGACGGGGCAGGATGGCTCGGTCCTGGTCCAAATCCTTGTCCCTGCCTGCGGCGCAGCGCGGCTCCCAAAGTGGATGGGATAGCGCCCGCGGCACAGGTGGCGGGAACAGCATTTACACAAGTGCAAAACGTTGTGCCCCTGGCTACACAGCCAATTTTCGCCGCTTACGATGCGAACGGGATCCCAATTGATCTGACGACAACGATTACGGATCCAGTGAAACTGGCAACCATCAAGAGTGTCCAGATAACGGTAACCACCCAGGGACTGGCAAAAGATTCTGATGTTCACAACACCATACAAGTGAGCATGACCGGTATGGCACGTCTAGTCAACAATTGAGGTGACAAACATGAACCGAAAAAATACAAAGCGACTGAAATCCCAACGTGGCGTTGCCATGATGGTAGCGTTGCTGGCTCTCTTGCTACTGGCGGCTATCGGCATGGGGCTCATGTTCATGGCTGACACTGAAAACAGCGTGAACAACAATTATCGCGACTCGCAGAAAGCCTACTTTGCGGCACGCGCGGGGGCGGAAAACGTCCGTTTGCTGCTGGCGAACGGGAAGGCCTTAAACGCCAACGCCCTCGCACTGAGTATGCCGGGCCAACTAGTGCCAACCAAGGGCATCATGTATGTCGTAAACCCCACGTCGGCCGAGCCAATCGATCCAACGAGTGCGTCCGGAGCAACGCTGAAAGATAATCCGTATCTGGACAACCAGCTTTGCTGGGAACAATTTACCGGTCTGGCAACTTTGACTCCAGCTCCCACTGCTGGCCCATGTTCAGGTACGCAGTTGATGAGTACTTCAACAGCGTATCTTGTGCCTGCCGTGACCAACGTAGACGTGCCGAACTGGAATGGCAACAACGCACTGCCCTTTAAGTGGGTAAGGATCACAAACAAGCAGAACTTTATGGGCTCTTTAGGCCGTACAGTGGACGGGGCAGCTCCATCTGCGCTGGTAAATGGAAAGCAGATTTGCTGGACAGGGTCGAAAGAAGTGTCAATCACAGCAGGCAGTAGCTGCTCATTACAGAATCCCCAGATGACCCCTGTATGGGAACTGACCTCTCTGGCTGTGACGCCGGGTCTTGGGCAGAACCCCGGATCAAGACGAATCGTGCAAATGGAAGTAGCCCTGGCTCCGCCAATCAATCCACCGGGCGCAGTTGCAGCCCAGGCGCCAATTGGTCTCCAGGGAAACTTGCAGGTCAACGGTTATGACAACTGCACTTGCACCTCAACGGAAGCCAGCCGGCCGGGCAAAGTTTGCGATGGCAGCCATTTGAGCGTTTTCAGTGCTGCGTCCATAACTCAAGTTGGTAACGCCACCACCTTGACCTCAGGAATAGGCAATGGATTAACCACATACAACCCCGATGGGACCGTAAAAGTTCAGGGTTCTACTGGTGCGAACCAGCCGTGGCCTTATGACGTAAATCAAATGATTTCCGACTATAAGCAAGGCGCGCAGAATGCGTCTACTACCGCTCCGTGGAATTTTTCCTGCACCTCGTCGGGCTGCGGAACTCAGAGTGGTCAGAGCTTTGGGACCTATCCCACCGGTCTGCCTGACTTGCCGTCCTTTGGCACTGGTGGTCCAGCAACGGTATACGTTCCGGGGAGCGTGCAGCTGAGCGGCAACACCAATGGGTCGGGAATCCTGATCATTGACGGTGACCTGGACATCCATGGTGGCCTCTCATTCTATGGCTTGATCCTGGTAAAGGGAAAAATTAGTTTCACCGGAGGCGGCTCACAAAGCGTCAACTTGTATGGCGCCATGTTGGCAGGCCAGGACGTAAACGCCCAGGATGCCGCGCTTGAGGACAACATCGGAGGCAGCTTCCACTTTAATTACGATTCATGCGCCCTGAAGTTGATTCCGAGCATCGGTCCGCCGAAGCTGCTGGCAACTCATGAAGTGATGTACTAGGGGAAAATGATGAAGAAGAATATCAGCGCGATATTTTGTCTATTTATGTTGGGTGCCGGGCTGTGTCTGGCACAAGGCGAGCAGCCGTCGCTTGCTGAGATGGCTAAGCGGAATAAGACAAAGAGCAAACCTGTAAAGACTTTCACGGAGGCCGATCTTCCCAGTAAAGGCCTAGCGACCGAGACAGCTGCCGCTCCGGCAACACAAAAGACCAGCAATGAGACTACAGCAGCAGCTGTGGCTTCAGACGAAAAAAAAGCCGATTCAAAGGAAGCGAGCCCAGGTCCCAAGGATGCCCCTGCGGTGGCACAGCTGAAAAAGCAGATCGAAACCTATCGCGAGCAGAGAGACGCGTGGCAAAGCTCAGCCAATCGATATGAAGCGCTGCTGGCAAACGAGACAGATGATTTCAGACGCCAGACCTACACAGAAGCGATCGAAAATGACAAGAAAAATGCCACGTTTTATCAGGAAAAGCTTGGTCAGGCGCAATCAGAGTTGGTGAATCAGCAGAAGACGGCTCCATCGGGTTCTTCAGGCGGTGCGTCTGCGCAACCCTGAACCAAGTAAGTAGTAACTATTAGCTATCAGCCAGCCCATCTGGGGCTGGCTTTTTGCTGCCATGACGAAAAGCCTACGCCACTAACTACGCTACAATTCTTGCAGCATGGCTGCTTCCCAACAGAAAAGGACCGTCCGGCTGGACACAGTCATGTTCCGCCAATTCTTGCTTGCGTGGTACGAAAAATCTCAGCGTAAGCTTCCGTGGCGTGGTGCAACCGATCCGTACCACATTCTTGTTTCGGAGATCATGCTGCAACAGACCCGGGTGGCGGCGGTCGAAGAGCGTTACAGGCAGTTTATTGCGCAGTTCCCGTCTGCTGAGAAACTGGCGCGCGCAAAAGAGTCCACTGTGCTCGCCGCCTGGAGCGGTCTGGGATATTACCGTCGGGCGCGGGCGCTACATGGCGCGGCCAAAGAAGTTGTGCGACTCGGTTCTTTTCCCCGCAAGTCACCTGAGCTAATGGAATTGCCGGGAGTCGGCCGCTACACGGCGGCGGCCGTGGCCAGTATCGCTTTTAGCGAGCCGGTAGCTGTGGTGGATGGCAACGTCAAACGCGTGATTGATCGCCTCATAAGTCACAAAGCTGCGGATGCAGGTCCCGTTGAGGAGAAGCAGTACTGGGAAATTGCCGGCCAGCTTTTAGATCGGCAGAGCCCCGGTGACTTTAATCAGGCAATGATGGAGCTTGGCGCAGTCGTCTGCGTGCCAGGAAATCCTTTGTGCGCAGTCTGTCCGGTGCTTGAGTTGTGCGCTTCGCGCGGTGCGCTGCCGCAGCCCAAAAAAGCCGCGCGCAAAAAAGCTATTGTGCAATATTCGTTGTGCCTGAAAAATGGCAGCGTCCTCCTACGGCAGCGTCCGCAAAATAGTTCTCTCATGCCCGGAATGTGGGAGCTTCCGGCCTGCAGTGAAAAAAAACAAGAGCGCCAGACTTTGCAACCTCTGATGAAGCTTGTGCATTCCATCACTACCACGGACTATTCAGTGCTGGTATTCGCAGGAAATCTCCGCAAGGGCCAGTGGGTGCCGTTGAAAAATGTGGAGCGCTTTGCGCTTACTGGACTCACAAGAAAAATACTAAGACAGTTGAGAGAGCGTGAAACTACGCTCCAGCCTATTGCGTAAATCTGTCCGCGCAGAGAATCTGAATCCACGGTTCTGGGCATACCCCAAGAGAAGTGCTCTGCGAGTTTGAGCTACGCTCCCTTTTTATGTGTGAGTTTACCCGCGCCGCTGTCCCAGTAATCTTTCAAAAGCTTAAACGCGTGAGCATTCCCGGGATAGCGAGCCCATTCCACCAGCCGGTACAAAGCGGCGTAAACTTCCATGGTAGTGTCTGACCATACATCATTGTGGTCTCGGATAATGCGTTTGTCGCACCGAATGAACCAGTAGGAGCAGCGTGAAGGCTGCAGAGGGCCGAACCTGGCGGCCCAGGACTTGTCGGCCGGAGCAGGTTGCAACGTGATCTTCCAGCGTTTTACTGGGCAGTCTTTGTCAGAAGTGTGGGCCCAGAAAAACAGCGGGTTATCTGTTTCGTAGTTTAGATTTTCATTCAGGATTTCTTCGTGGGTTTGGGGCGCAATTCCAAGCTCCTGCTGCTCTTCCAGCCAGTGGTCCACCAAGAGTGGTTGATGTCCTGGAGTACGACGGAAAAACCAGCTCTGCCATACGCTGCATCTGCCTTCGATCTTGATCAATTGCGTGTAAATGCGCCGCAATGACTTGTAGAGGCCACATAACACGTTGGCGGCCGGATGGGCGTAACGCGTGGCGGAATCTGCCGATGACGTCAGCGAGATGAAAACAGGAGCAAAAGCCGATGGGACTTTGCTGTTTTCCAGCGCGAGCTGGTGTCCCGTAAGGAAATCGCGCATTTGTTTGGCGTAAAGAGAAGGCGCAGCAGAGTTGACGAAGAACACAAAATCCAGAGGCAGGGGCTCCACATTGGCCTCATGGCCCTTCGCTCCTTCAGTAGGTTTAGCAGCAGGTTTAGTGAACCATGACCACTCGCCCATGAGCGGGTCAAGACAGGTGGCGTTCAAAGCCCGTTCCAGCATGAGCGCGCCGAAAGAGTGCCCCATGACCATGACCCGGCTGCTGTTCAAGTGCTCAATACTTCGCTGCTTTTCCGCATCAATCGATTTGACCAGAGTGGCGCAGGTGTACACGGTGCGGGCCATGGGGACGCTGGACACCTTATGCTCGGCGGCTCGGCGCCGGCTCCAATAGCTCAGGATCTCCTGCAAATTGGCCGTCCAAGCGAAGCGGCGATGCCATTTGGCGCTTACCACAGGCCCGCCAAAGCGCTTCATCGTGTCCTTGAAGGCTTCTGTGTTTTTGTTGACGTACGGATGGTATAGATTTCCCCGCCATCCGAGATACACTCCGTGCACCCGATACTTCTGTCCGGCCACGGCCTTGCGGGCAGCCAGGCGGCCCAGGAAATCCACGAACTTCACCGCATCAAACGATTGCGAATTGTTCCTCCAGCCATGGCAATACAGCACCAGCAGGAGAGGCTGGGCACTAGCTAGTTCTTGAACTTTTTTCCACGCTTCCGTGTGCTGATGAAAGTCTATATAGTCCCCATGCCCATCAAACTCGACGAAGGAACAGGAATGCACCGGCGTATCGCCGTCTTCCGCGCTTTGAATGAACCAGCTGTCCCCCGGCAGTACGCCATCGCCAGGCTCGCCACGCATAGCTTTGCCAATGGGAGCATTGCCGCGAAAAACAACTCGCAGTAAAAGGAAAATCACAACTCCAAGAATCCACCATTTGTAAACTAAGACCAGTTGCAGGAGAGCCGTGGGGTCCATAACTTTGCCTCCCTTTGGCAGAAATCCATGATGCACCGTGAGAGCGGAAGGAATCGAACTTTTACTTAGAGCATGGGTGGATTATATCCTGATTATGGCAAGCAACTGGAAAATGCCGATTAGAGACTTTGAGGCTACCGGCTTCGTTCCAAAAGCCGGCCTGTACGTTGCATTTTGGACATACCTAGGGTCGGACAATGGCGCATCTATTACGAGGGGTGCCAGTTTCCTGACGAAAGTGAAACATGCTCAGAACCAAAATTACCTTCTTGTTTATATCGTTGAGCTGCGGATTAGCCGCGGCAAGTGCTTCTGACTGCTCCGCAGCGCCGAATACTTTACCCGCCGGCACAACGCGGGTTTACATCGCGCTTCGCAACGGGAGAGACGGCTCCGGATCTTCCATGGCTGACGCGCGGGATGGCAGCACTGTGACTGCGTTCGATACAATCCTGCGCTGCTACAGCGAAGGATGCGCGGACCCGCAGAACCCCAAAAAGTCGGTGGCGAAGACAGAAAATTTGACCGTATGTCTTGGGCCGGGAACGTTCTCAACTCTGGGCGCCTACGATTACCTCATCGCCATTCCACATCCGAACCCAGCCGGTTTCACCATTGGCAAGGGATGGAAGATACATGGCGCGGGAAAAGACAAAACTGTGGTGAAGTTGAGCGACTACCTGCCGATTACGGACCCCAAAAATCTTCAGCATATGCCGGTGAACAGCGGCATTGGGCTGGTCTTTGGCACTAATTCAGATAGCGCATCGGGAATTGAGATTTCAGACCTGACGATTGATGGAAATTATCCGGAGTTGAAGTCCCGTGCCCGGCAACACGGGGTTACCGCGCTAACCTTGGATGTGATCCACTTGCGCTCAGATATGGGCGGGCACCGGATCCATGACGTGAACGTAGTGAATGCCGCGGCGGAAATTGGCGCAATCAATCCGCGCTGGGAGGCATTTCCAATCTGGATCTTATCGGTGGACCGTTCCAAGCCCGGCCAGGACCGCGACAACATTATTGAAAACGTCAGCATGCGGCAGTCTGTCTGCCTTGTTTGCACGGCCATCTGCGTGGCGAACGCAACTGCTGATGTCAGGAACAATCTGGTGGAGGGCGTCCAAATTGGTTTCGGCGGCTGGGACCTGGCCGGAGGCTCGTTTCATGACAACACGGCAATCAACACCGACTACGGTTTTAACATCGATAGCCTGGTGAATAATGGCGTAACCATTGAGAGAAACAAGATCATTCATCCGCGAAGGTACGGTTTTGTGCTCGGCGGCGTAGGTACTTTTGCAAACTTTAAGTTTCTGGATAATACCGTACAAATCGACAAATCTGGAGTAATTGGATTTGCTTTCCACGGCGACGTCACCGGCGCAGTCATCGTGGGCAACAAGCTGTTGGCGGACAATTCTTCAGGCGCGAGCGCTACAGCATTCAAGAATTATCCTGCGAACCGCCAAACCGGAGCGAATCGCGACAACATATATCAATCCAACCAGATAACTGCTGGAATGTCATTGGTCTTCCAGGGGTCATCGCAAAAGTCGCAGAACTGCTTCTTCGATAATCGGGATGAACGAGGTAATCCGCGCAAGGACCTGCCAGAGAATCATGGCGGCCCATGCATTGCCGATCCGCGGAAAGCGGCGTCACACTAGGACAGGTTGCGATGATTTTCACCAAGCCCACAAGTTATC
>JBAVUZ010000025.1:0-7576 GCA_049697035.1 Candidatus Angelobacter sp.
GGCGTGGTGACCATGTGCGTTGGCGGAGGACAGGGTGCGGCTGGTCTCTTCGAACGGGCTACTTAATAAGGAGTTTTTATGGCCACTACAACTTCCGTTCGTGCGTTCAAGAAAGGCGCGGGATTTCTGCTGGAAGAAACACCAGCAGAGGAAATTTTCACGCGCGAGCAGCTGAGTGAAGAGCACATCGCCATTGAGCGCACGGTGGAAGAGTTCTGGGCCAATGAAGTCGAGCCCAACCTGCCGGCCATCCGCCAGAAAAAACCTGGTGTAGCACTGGAGATAATGAGAAAGTCAGCCAGGCTGGGACTGCTCGGCATCTCCGTGCCGGAAAAATTCGGTGGCATGGAGATGGACCTGCCCTCGGTCATGGTGGTGGCTGAAGTCATGGGCCGCGATGCATCATACGCCGGGTGGCACTCCGCGCACACCGGCATTGGATCACTGCCGATTCTTTTCTTCGGCTCAGAACAGCAAAAAGAAAAATATCTTCCACGATTAGTGAGCGGCGAGCTGCTTGCGGCATACGCGCTTACAGAGCCGCTCG
The DNA here is from genome assembly GCA_049697035.1 of Candidatus Angelobacter sp. Lineage (GTDB taxonomy): Bacteria > Acidobacteriota > Terriglobia > Terriglobales > Acidobacteriaceae > Angelobacter. The sequence goes on from JBAVUZ010000025.1 coordinate 548, forward strand.
CCGGCTCTGACGCGCTGGCTGCCCGCACACGCGCGGATCTCAGCCCGGACGGCACGCACTACATCCTGAACGGCCAGAAGATGTGGATCACCAACGGCGGAGCCGCTGACGTGTTCATTGTGTTTGCCAAGGTGAGTGGAGAGAAGTTCACGGCATTCATCGTAGAGCGCGCGTTTGGTGGGCTGACCAGCGGCGCGGAAGAACACAAGATGGGCATCCAGGGCAGTTCCACCACCGCCATCTACTTTGACAATGTAAAAGTGCCGGTTGAGAACGTGCTGGGCGAAATCGGCCGCGGGCACGTGATTGCTTTCAATATCCTCAATATTGGGCGGCTCAAGCTTGGGCCGGCCGTAATGGGGGCGGCTAAAAGTATTCTTGCAACAAGTATTAAATATGCCAAGCAGCGCAAGGCATTTGGCGTGGCCATTGCCAGCTTCGGCGCCATGCAGCACAAGCTGGCAGAGATGGCGATCAGGATTTTTGCCACTGAATCCATGGCATGGCGCGTGGTGGGACTGATTCAGGCGCAGTTAAGCAGCGCGGAACATGGCTCTGCTGATTCAGCGAAAGTAGAATTGAAGGCCGCGGAGGAATATGCTGCGGAATGTTCCATGGTAAAAGTTTTTGCCGCGGAGATGCTCGATTACGTCGCGGATGAGGGTGTACAGATTCATGGCGGCTATGGTTTTCACCAGGATTATGCCGTTGAACGCTACTACCGTGACGCGCGCATCAACCGTCTTTTTGAAGGCACCAGCGAGATCAACCGTCTGGTAATTTCTGGAATGCCGTTAAAACGTGCAGCGCGCGGTCTTCTGCCATTGCTGGAAGCTGCGCAAAAAGAACTGGCCGGCACAGTGCAGGAGTCATCTGACAAGGATCAGGAAATGCGCTTGGTCCAAAATGCAAAAAGGATTGCATTGTTCACGCTGGGAGTTGCACATCAGAAGCACGGCGCGGACCTGGAGAAACATCAGGAAGTCGTGATGAGCCTTTCCGACCTCTTCATGGAAACGTTTGCCATGGAATCCACGCTGTTACGCTGCCGCAATCTTGCCGCAAATGGCAACAGCACCGCCAAAGATATCTGCCAGGTCTTTCTCCGCGACGCCATCAGCAGGATGCAGGCGGCTTCGCAAAATGTGTTGAGCGCCTGCTCCGGTAGCGATCTGGATCGCCACATGAGCAGGCTGAAGTCGCTGGCCGATTATCAACCGGTGAATGCGATCGCGCTTCGCCGCGGCATCGCAGAGCGACTTCTGGGCAGTGAACGCTACATTTTCTGACCTACTTTTTAAGTCCAGCTCTCAATTGACGGTTGGTTCTGGAGTAGCGCAACATAATTGTGTTAACTTCTCCGCCAACCTCCGATGTGTGCCTTGTTTAGATTCACAAAACTCACGCCGTCTGTTGCAGAACCGGCGCAGTCGCCTCCTCTTGAACTGAAGAAGCGCAGCTGGCCGCTGTTTCCTATCGTCAGCGCCCGTGCGGTGATTTGCATGATTACCTCCGCGTGAGTCCTTCACGTGTCTTATTCGTGATGCTGGACGTTCCCGGAGGGCTGGACCGGAATCGCGCAATCGTCAGCGCGACGCAAAGTACGTTGCGCTTTTGCGGAACGCAGTTGGCCCGAGGGCCTCTTTTCCGGAGAGGCCTTCATTTTTTCCGGAGTACACATGAAACGCCATCTTTGCTCATTCCTGTTCGCAGGTGCTAACCATCGCGCCCAATCTGCTTCTTACCGCAGCCACACCGGCATGCGATCACGATCCTTTTTCCGGCGCGTGGCAGCTGAATCCGCAGAAATCAAAATATCAGGGTGCAACATGCCCCAAGCGAATGGTGATTGTGATGGCATGCGCCGGCAATGGCGTTCGGTATAAATCGGAGACTATCTACGCCGATGGCCATTCATCACGCTCAGAATACAAGGCGAATTATGACGGCAGGGAAGCTATTGTCATGGGCTCCGGCGGCCTGCTCCTGCCGGTATCCCTCAAGCGCCTGGATGTAAATACGGTGGTGGCCAACATATAGCCGAGGTGGAAAGACCATTGCCACCGGTCGCCGAGTGGTTTCAAAAGATGGCCGAAAGATGACAATCACCACGAACTCGCCTGATCAATCCGGTAAGAACGTTCTTAGTATTGGCGTCTACGAGAAGGCGAATGAAGTTGCGGGCGTGGAACACAAGACCGCCAAATAAAGGTTTTGGCCAAGGTAAGTTCAATGAAAGTGGAGACTTAGTGGCTAAGTTCCGTGCTCCATTCCCTGCCGGCCGTCCACAAAATACCTTAATTTAACCTAAGGTACATGCCCTTGCGGCAATTGACGCTCCTTTTAACTCAAAGTAGTTTCTAGATTATCTCCCCACAGGCTTTTGACAGCTTTCTCTTTACAAATTGTAGTAAACGGTTTCGGCTCGACGATATCGCAAGGAGAGAATCTGGTGCGTATCAGCAAATCTCAGAGCGGCTTTAGCTTGACCGAGCTTCTGGTCACGGTGGCAATCCTTATGACTGGCGGAGCCGTGGCAATCATGAACGTTTCCAGCGCGGTGCGGAGTTCCCATGTGGAAACCGCTTACCAGAACACGTTGGACCAGTTGCGCTTTGCGCGTCAGGTGGCCATTGATAAGCGGACAGTTTGCCGCGTGGATTTCACCGCTCCCGGCACAATAACGGTCACGCAGGCATTTGCCGACGGTACTCCGGTGCAGACGGAAACGATCACTTTGCCCGCGGATGTCCAGTACACAATTGTTGCAGGAATGCCTACCCCGCCCGCGCGTACGCCTGACAACATCGGCACTGGCAGGACTGCGATTGACTTCGACCAGGTGAAGGCCGGAGGAGGAACGACAATTTTCTTCCAGCCTGATGGATCCGCATTGGACGCTTTCGGCCTGGCGAATGACGGTGTTGTCTATGTCGCTCGTCCAGGTGAATTAGCCACCGCCCGCGCGATTACGCTGCTGGGCACAACCGGCCGTATTCGGGGCTGGAGACTTGGACCGAAAGCCGGTGGAGGTTTGATATGGGAGTAAAACGCAAAGCCCGTCAACAGCGCGGCTTTACGCTGATGGAAGCAATGGTTGCCGCCATTGTGCTGGCCACCGGACTGCTGAGCGTACTCTCTCTGTTCGCGTATTCGCTGGGCAATCTTCAAATGTCGCAAGAAGACCTGATTGCCCGGGCGAAGGCCAAAGAGGGACTGGAAAGCGTTTTCAGCGCACGTGATTCGTCGCAGATTGACTTCAGCCAGATCAATAACAAGGCAAATGGCGGCATATTCCTGGATGATTTTGCTCCGATCTACGATCCACCGGGAGCCGATGGGATCGCCAACACCGACGATGACAGCAACAGCGCCAACTCGCAGCTCGATGCAATCGTGCTTCCTGGCCCGGACGGCATCCTGGGGACGCTGGATGATGTTCGCCAGCCATTGACAAACTTCCAGCGCCGCATCACCTTGTCCCCGGTTTTTCTCACCGGGACAACCACGGTGAATAACAACTTGCGTCTTATCACCGTCACGGTGAAGTACACGGTCCCACAGTACGGAACCAGGCAGTACCAGATCAACGCTTATATCTCCAAGTACCGTTAGGAAGCAGATCTATGAGCAAAATACGAAAAGGCCAACAAGGTTTGTCGCTGATGGAAGCGCTCGTGGCAATGCTTGTGGCAAGCATCGTCCTTGCCGCCGGAAGCACCCTGGTTATCAAGGCGCTCCAGATCACTGATCTGGTCATGGTGCGCGCTGAAATGCAGCAAGACGGCCGCGCGGCAATCAACAGCATCCTCAAGGACCTCAGCTTGTCGGGAACTGGAATGCCCATCGGCGGTGTTCAGCTGCCCACCGGCACGGGCTCCACAAAATCGCTATTCGCTTGTTCGGGAGGAGTTTGCTTCCTCAGGAACCACTTCTTCCCGGGGAACCACATGTATCCCGTGCTGCCCGATCCGAATGACGGCAACGTTCAGCAGGGCACGCCGGACGCCCTCACAATGGTTTATCTCGATCGCACGCTGAATTTGGGCACCTCAACCTCCATCAATGCTTCGGGCTCGCAAATTGATCTTGCGAACGTTGCCGGAGTCAATATTGGCGACCTGATCATTCTAAGCAACGTGCATGGCAGCGCCATTGGCATGGTTACCAATGTGCTCGCCAACAGCAACTCTCTGGTGTTCGCCAACTCTGATCCGCTCAACATCAACCAGCCCAGCGCTGCCAATGGAAATATTGCCGCGCTGCAGGACCCAGGTCCGGGGAACAAGTATCCCGTAACAACAGCTGCTCGAATTCTTGTGATCAGTTATTACCTGCAGCAAAGCCCGGGCCCGGACGGCACGTTTGGAAATGACGACGATAACTGGCAACTTATGCGACAGGTAAACGGCCGGCAGCCGGTCCCTGTGATGGATGGCGTGGAAAATCTGCAAGTCACGTACGACGTGTATGACGATACGGCAAACAATTCGTCGAGCACATTGGTCACAAACACCAAGACCGCAAATGGCACGCCGGGACTCATTCGAAAAGTGAATGTGGTGTTGAATGCGCGTTCAACGCGCAAGGCGGGGCCAACGAAATCTTTGATTCATCTTACTTTGGCCGCAGCTGTAAGTCCGCGGAATTTGAGTTTCCGCGACCGGTACAAGTGAGTTCTTCACAGTCAGGAGCAGGTATGGTGATGTCTGGAAAAACTCGTGAAAAAGGCTTTGCTTTAATTGGCGTGCTGCTGTTTCTCGTCCTGCTTTCAGCCATGGCGATAACGTTGTCTTACACAGTGCGGACGGAAAAGCGCATCGGCGGTTCTGACCAGGAAGGCAACCTGGCCTATTACGACGCGGAAGCCGGCATGGAAAAAATGACGGCGGACCTGGGCGCGCTGTATGAGAAGACCAAGTCACCGCAAGCGGCCACGATCAAAGCTCTGGGCAATGACCAGCCGAATTTGCCCGGCATATCAAACTACAACTATATCTTCAACGTCGCGCAAAATCCTGATGGAAGCCCAGCCAGCCACGTGCAGACCATCAGCGCGGGCGACTTTGCCGGCCTTTCCGCACAGATCATCCCTATCAATCTGGATGTGACCGCAACCCGTATCAGCGGCGCCCAGGCCCACATGACGCGCGACGTTGAAGTGGCGCAGATTCCGGTATTTCAGTTTGGCGTGTTTTCAGATAGTGACCTGAGTTATTTTGCCGGACCGAATTTCGACTTTGGCGGCCGCGTCCATACCAACGGCGACCTTTATCTGGCGGAAGGAAACGGCGCGACGCTTACCTTCCATGACAAGATCACTGCGCATGGAGAAATTATCCGGGCAACGTTGGTGAATGGATTGACCACCAGCGGCAACTATACCGGAACGGTCGACTTGCCAACGAATCAGGGTGGATGCCCGCCCCCAACCTCGTGCCGTCCTCTCTTATTGACGGAAGGCAGTCTGGTAGGCGGCAAAGGAAGCGCCCAGTCGTTCAACGGCGCCTGGGATTCTACGATCCAGAACCCCTTTTACCCGACGACTCTCGCGCGCCACGCTACACAGTTGACATTGCCGTTTGTCAATGATGGCCCACCGATTGAAATTATCCGCGAACCGCTGCCTGGTGAAGATCCTGCCGGCAACCTGGGTTCGTCCCGTTTGTACTCGCAGGCGCAGATCCGGGTCCTATTCGCTGATACGGCCGCAGAGCTGCCCGGTGGAGCACAGTTGGGTGACCTTTCCCTGGATACACCTGGTCTTCCCTTCGCCGCGGGAAGTATTGGCGCCGCGAATGACACGATAGATAACCACTGGAAACGTCCTACCGGAATACCCAGCGGCGATTGGTCCATCCTGGGCGGAACGGTTCGTGTGGAATTTCGCAAGGCCGACGGCACCTACCAGAACGTCACCAAAGAATGGCTCGACCTCGGCTTTTCGCGAGGCCTGCAGACGCCGGATTCAGAACATGGCCGGGCAAACACTGAGAACGCCAACGCCATCATGATTCTGCAACAGCGCAGAGAAAACCCTGGCAGTTCCAGGGGAACTTTGCTGACAACAGGGCCTACGAAATACTGGTGGGAGCCGTTGAATTTCTATGACACGCGTGAAGGTGAGCGGCGCGAGAATGCCGTCACGGGAACCACCTGCTCCGTGGGCGGCATCATGACGGCTACTGAAATAGACGTACTGAATCTTAAAAGGTGGCTGCAAGGCGCCATAGGGACCAACGGTAAGAACGTGGAATCGGCGAGCCAGAACGGATACATCCTGTATTACGCGGACCATCGCGGCATGCTGGCTGATCCTGACCCCACGGCAGCCATTACCGTCAAACACGGCGACTTTGGCTATGAGGATTTCATCAATCCCAGCAGCAGCACAGGCGCTTCTAATAGCTCTCTTGATGCCGGCGAAGATGTAAACGGCGATGGCAAGCTGCAGACCTATGGCGCAGGCAATCTCGGCAATGCGTTCGCGGTAACCAATAGCGATCCAACCGCGGCGCTAGACTGCTCCACGGTGGGACGTATGAATCGTGTCAGCGGCGCGCGCCACGCCATTGTGATTGAAAACGGGACACTTGGTAACCTGCCCATCAACTTCCCGGCAAGCGCCGGTGGGTTCACCGTCGCCAGTGAAGAGCCTGCTTACATCCTGGGTAACTACAACGCGAGCGATGCCGCGGGTTTCGGCGATCCGCACGCATCATCAGCGGTCATCGCGGATACAGTTACTCTGCTTTCAAAAAACTGGAACAATGAGCAGAGCATGTTCAACCCGCGCACTGCGGCGGGAACCGCAAATTGTCCTGCCACCGCATCTTTGGCCAGCGCTGCCGGCAGCGGAACGGGCAGGCAGGCCTGCACAACTTCCTATCGAGTGGCAATCGCCTCCGGAAAGAGCATTCCGTTCCCGCATCCTTCCGCCGCCGGTAACGATTTCGGCACCGATGGCGGCGTACACAACTTCCTGCGCTATCTGGAGGAATGGGGCGGCCAGACCTCAAACTATGAGGG
>JBAVUZ010000026.1:0-2358 GCA_049697035.1 Candidatus Angelobacter sp.
TATCAAATTCTTCTCGACGCACGAAAGACTTGTCACCGCAGCCGAGGGCGGCTGCGCTCCACAAAATTTTTTTTTGATTGCGGTGGCGTTATTTTCTATTGAGGCTCTCAATACTTTCCGCCTTCAGTTTTTCTGCCATATCGCGGAATGCTTCCAAAATCAGCTCAGGCTGGTCGAGATGGACCCAGTGCGCGCCCTTTTCAGCAATAAGATGTTTACCGCGCAATGAATGCGCGGCAATAGCCTGATGCTCGGCCAGGCGCACGGGCAGTTGGCGCGCGCCGGAAATCACTGTAACAGGGACGTGCGAGGGAATCTGAAAGCGTGAGGCTTCAGCGGCGCTTTTCGGCAGCGTTTGGATATACCTGGACATGGTCAGAAAAAATCTTCCGTGGCTCCAGCGTTCGCGAATCAGGCGCACGGTTTCCGGTGGAAGCTTGGCCAGCTCACCCACAATGCGCAGACCAGTCTCACTGGCTTTGCCGCCGAACAGGCCCAACATGCGCCGAGGCACGGCGCTGTTGCCGCGCTGCAGCAATAGCCATAGGCAGAAGCGGACGACGCCAATGCCGCCGAGCGCGGCACCCGCGCGCGAAAACCACACGCCGCGCCGCAATTGCCAGCGCTGCGAACGATCGGGTGTGATCCACTCTTCGGGCGTGAGCGGATCAACAAGAATAATGCCCGCCAATTCCTCTGGGAAGCGTTGCGCATAAACGCGCAGGATCAATGCGCCGAACGAATGTCCCACAAGAACATACGGAGTTGTGATCTTTAGGGCCTTCACAACGGCGTGAAGGTCGTCAGACATTTCCTGAAGTGTGCATTCCCGCGCGGACGGCGCGCTCCAGCCGAAACCAGGCGATCGTAACTGTATGTCGTGGCAAACTCCGCAAGTTGCGGCTGCAAGATGCTCCAGTTCAGCGACGAGGCAGCGATGCCGGCTTCAAGGATGATCGCTGGACCGCCGCTACCCATTTGCCGCACATGCATGCTGCCACGCGAAGTATTGATGATCCTGCCCGGTGGCGGAAACTTGCGAGCGTCCCAGCGCACGCAAAGGAGCTGTGCCAGAGCTTGTAAAAACAGCACCGCGAAGATCGCCATGAGCAGTGTGATGACCAAGTAAAGCCCGCCTCCGCTCCTAATGCTAATAGAGAGGACTCAGCGCCCAAAAATAAAAAGGCCGCAACGCGAGTTTGCGGCCCTTACCGACTACGCAGCGTGAAGCTACTGCGGAGGAGCTTGCTTGGTGATGTCGTCCAGGCCGGTTGTCGGCTGGGCTGGCAATAACGGCGGCGTGAGAAACGCCGGCGGATTCACAAAATCAAAGAACTCCGTCATGTCATCTGCCGCGGCGTCGCGCGCAGTGAGCGGAGAAAGATTAAAGCGCGTCTCCACCAGCTTGAGGATCGACGTGAGCTCACGGTTAGTGTGAGAGACAAAGTGCGGTTTCACGAATGGCGAGACCACGATGATCGGCACGCGCAAGCCGCTCAGCGTGAAGTCGCCGGGCAGATCGTTGGGGCCGAGTTGCGGCGGAGTCGCGTCCGGGGGAACAACGGTGAATGGCGGCGCGTGGTCATAAAGACCGCCGCCTTCGTCATACGCCAGGATGAAGATGGAGTCGTGCCATGCGGGGCTGTTCATCAGCGCATCGATGATGGTTTTTACATAGGCCGCGCCGAACTGGATATTGTTGTCAGGATGCTCATCGAGTCCGCTGCCGCCGGAGCCGGGATCGATCCAGACAAACGAAGGCAGATCGTCATCCGCTGTGGGCCGGGCAAGAATATCGAAGTAGGACTGGATTGGTCCGAAGGCCGGGTTAGCGCCATTGTTGCCGACAGTAGGATCTGCATAATCCTGGAACCCTGCCAAAAATCTGCCATCTTTGTCGTAATATCCCCATTTCACTCCCGCCTTTTGCAGGCTGGAGAAGATCGTGGGACACGTCCATAAAGGATGGCCAAAAGCGGACGGGAATATTCTGCCTTGCGAGGTCGCGCAGAACATATATTGGCGGTTGGGCACGGTGTTGGCCAGCAGCGACGAGTGGAATGAATCGCTGGTGGCAAACTGAGTGGCCAGTTCGTAATAATAAGGAAGGTCGCTGTTATCGTATTGCCCCAGAGCACGCAGGCCCTTGGGATCGGTGGGCGACGAGACAGAATGGCTGGTCAGGGCGAACCGGTCCATCTTGAACGTTCCGTCCGTCTGCTGGTCAATATCAAAATGGCTCTCGTCCCAGGATGGAGAGAGGTTGTCCGTGCGGACCGTAGGCTCGTGGAACAAATGTCCGGTGCCGCCACCAAAGAGTGGCAGAATGACGTTGGGATCGTAACCGGCATTGATCTG
>JBAVUZ010000027.1:0-13139 GCA_049697035.1 Candidatus Angelobacter sp.
TTTCAAAAGCGTGCTGAATTTCCGGAGACTCTGCGATGTCCATGGCAATATGGCGCGCACTGTCGCCCTGCGAGGCTGTGAGCAGGGCGGCCACGCGCCCCGATCCTTGATGCAAAGCATTCACCGGACTGGAAAACCATTTGTCGATCGACCGGTTCATCAGGCCGTAAGAGAACATAAACATCACAATCGCAGGCGCGAACGAGAGGACCAGAGCGCCCACCATCATGCGCGTGCGGAACCGTGATCCCAGCACGCCCAGTCGCCGCTCGGCATACAGCTTGAGCAGGTTGCGGAACAGGACGAAGGTGAGCACCACCAGCAGCAGGAAAACCAGGGCTGAAAGAGCCACCAGCCCAAGCGTCTGCCCTGCGGAATCTGGCCGCAGCTGCTTCAGGTTGAAAGCCTGTTGTGAGAAGACGACTCCGAAAAGTAGGACAATGCCCAGCGCCAGCGGGATCAACAGGGCACGCCGCTGCGTCAAGGGAAGGGAACGATTGCTTTTATCCGGCTTCTTTTTGGACACAAAACAGCTCTCGCGTATTTAGAGAATGCGCGGGAGTCCTGCGACTCATTATAAGCTGGAGCTTTTTCTGAAATCCCGAACCCGCGACCTAAATTCACCCGAAATTCTCTAGGAGTTGAAGCGGGGTGAGGGAACCCTATTGCGACGATTCCGCTTTAGTAGGACGAACACAAATGTGATTCGTCTCGAAGACCGTAGCGATCACTCGCTAAGGCTCGGGATTTCAGAAAAGCGCCTATTCCCCGGTATCAATCTGCGCGCGCTGCAGCCGGTCAGAGAAATCGATGTAGCAAGATTTCCATTGGGTATAGAAGTCGATTGCTCCCAGGCCGCCTTCGCGGTGTCCATTGCCGGTTGCCTTGGTCCCGCCAAAAGGCAGATGCACTTCCGCTCCGATGGTCGGAGCATTCACGTATGTAATGCCCGCGTAAATATCGCGCATGGCGCGGAAGGCCTTATTGACGTCGCGCGTGTACACCGATGACGAGAGACCATAAGGCACGCCATTGGCAATCTCGATAGCTTTGTCAAAGTTATCCACCGGGATGAGGCTGAGCACCGGCCCAAAGATTTCTTCCTGGGCACTGCGCATCTTTTCATTTACGTCAGTGAAGATCGTCGGTTCAAAGAACCAGCCATAAGCATGGTCTGTGGTGTTCAGGGCCTTGCCGCCGGCTTCCAGCTTTGCGCCTTCGTTTTTGCCAATCTGGACGTACTTTTCCGTGGTGGCTACCTGCTGTTCGTTGATTTGCGGGCCCATCTCCACGCTTTCATCCTGGCCATTCCCGACTTTGAGCCGCTGAGCGCGATAGATCAACCTGTCCGCAAACTGGCGATAAACGCCTTTTTGTACGATTACGCGACTGGCAGCTGTGCAACGCTGTCCGGTAGTTCCGAATGCGCCCCATAGAACGCCTTCCAGCGCCAGATCAAGGTTTGCATCGTCCAGAATAATGATGGCGTTCTTGCCGCCCATTTCCAGCGAGCACGGCTTGAAACTCCGTGCAGCAGTTTCACCCACAATGCGCCCGACCTCGCTCGATCCGGTAAATGAAATTGCCTGAACATTAGCGTGCTCGGCAATCGGCGCGCCCACTTCCGGCCCAAATCCTGTCACCACGTTGACGACGCCCTTGGGCAGTCCGGCATCCGTGAGCGCCTTGAGCAGGTTGAGCGTTGAAAGCGGAGTATCTTCTGCAGGCTTGATTACGCATGTGTTGCCGCAAACCAGAGCAGGCAGCAGCTTCCAGGAGGGGATTGCCATGGGAAAATTCCACGGCGCAATCATGCCGCATACGCCCAGAGGCATGCGCACGGCCATGGCAAATTTGTTCGGCAATTCTGACGGCACTGTCACGCCAAACTGCCGCCGGCCTTCGCCCGCCATGTAGTAAGCCGTATCCACAGCCTCTTGCACGTCGCCGCGTGTTTCTTTCAATACCTTGCCCATTTCACGCGTCATCAGGCGGGCGTACTCTTCCTTGCGTTCCAGCAGGATCTCCCCGGCACGGTAGATGATCTCGGCTCGCTTGGGCGCGGGGACCAGCCGCCAGCGCTCAAATGCCTGTTTGGCGGCGGAAACCGCATCGTCCACGTCGCGCTTGTCTGAGCGCTGGAATACGCCAATCACGTCACGCGTGTCAGCTGGGTTCAGGTTTTCGTAGGTCTGGCCGCTGCGTGATTCTACCCACTCGCCGCCGATAAAATTCTTGAAAAGTTTGGCTGCCATTGATACAGAAGTTGCCTTTCGCTGGAATCAAACCCTCTATCGTACCAAAAACACCGGACGCCGCGCGCGTGCCGGACCCGGCGGCCACCAGCGTCCAGAGAAGGAAAGCCCATGATAACAAGAGGCTTTTAGGGCCATTTTGGGGGCGGTTCCACACCCTATTGCATGATCAAAAAAAAGCACGTTCAAAACGGGACAGAAATTTTCTAAAATTACGCTAATATCAGCCATGGAGCTTTGTTCTGTTCTAGAATCGTGCATCTTAGCCTTATATACATAGTTTCCAGCTTCTTAAAAGCTAGTTAGATTCGGATTCAGTACTCCTCAAGCCATTGCTACCCGCGCCGGATTGGTGAAAGGTAGATTGTTATGTCCATACTGCTCGCTGATGACGATCTTCACCTGGCAACATTTCTCTCGAAATCGCTGGAGTCAGAAGGCTATTCCGTCCATACCGCGCTGAATGAAGATAGTGTCATTTCCGAACTGCAGCGCCAGAACTACAAACTCATTATTCTTGATTTAAACTTCGGCCAGACGGACGGGCTGAAACTGCTGGAAAAGCTGCGCGGCGAGGGCTTGGAAACCCCTGTGATGGTGTTGAGCGCACGCAACCGCATTTCTGACAGAATCCAGTCGCTGAACCTGGGCGCCGACGATTACATCACCAAGCCGTTTTCTTTCCAGGAACTGGCGGCGCGGACGAATGCATTGCTGCGCCGCAAGGCCGATCCAGCGCTCAACGTTCTGCGCGTAGAAGATCTGGAACTCGATCCGGGATCGCGCAAAGTCCATCGCGGGAAACACGAAATTAAGCTAAGCCCAAAGGAATTCGACTTTTTGCTTCTGTTGATGCGCCGCGCCGGCGAAACCGTTACGCGGCACGAATTATTGCATGAGTCCTGGGGACTGGAGCCGGAATCCGACAGCAATCTGGTGGACGTTTATGTGAACTACCTGCGCAAGAAAGTCGATTTTACTGATGAGCCCAAGCTGATTCACACGGTCAGAGGCGCAGGCTACAGGATTGGCAGGCCCGCCCCGTCGCCGGCTGTGGACCAGGCTTCAGAGCTAAGCTCGGACGCTGCACGTGCCGAAATCAATCAGACCTATCAGCCCGGTGCCTTTAACAGCATGACGGATGCTTTGAGCGTGCAGCAAACGCCGATGCGGGCATTGGTCCACTCAGTGGCCCATGATCTTGCGCAGCCGCTTACCAGCATACGTTGCTTTCTGGAAGTCATGGGCATGCATGCGGATGGTTCTCGAACCCTTCCGGCAGACATAAAAGCTATTGAGCAACAGACGGACCGTGCTATTTCTCTGGCGAAGGGAGTATCAGCGCTGGTGAGGGAAGACCCAGTGCCCAGCGGGCCATGGATATCATTGGATGCTCTGCTCAATGATCTGTTTAACGATTTTATTGTGTTGCTTCACTCCGGGTTGTTGACGTTGGAGCGCCAGTGGGACTCCTCCATCCAGGTCACCAGCAGCCCGGTGCTGCGCCATCTGATGGTGCTGTTCCTGAGCAAACTGGTGGGCCGGAATACCAGGCCTCTGGTGCTTACAATCTCAGCGCAGGCCAATGACGGCCGTTGCCTGCTTAAAATGAAGTGGAAGGCGGCAGATGATTCTCCCTCACCGCTGCTGGACGCGAAGGGAATTATCGCCAAGGAACTCGCCCACATACAGGAATTGGTTTATTCCATCGGCGGCGAAATGTCGCTTACAGATGGACGCACCAAAATCCAGTTAAAACTGCCTGCTGCAACGCAGGGTAGCAGGCAGAACATTGTGCACTAAATCGCCGGTAGAATTGTGCGGGCTGACTATTCTCCCATCACAGCGACCACCACTTTTTTAGAGCGCTGCCCATCGAATTCCGCGTAGAAAACCCGCTGCCATGTTCCTAAGAGCAACCTGCCATTCGTCACCGGAAGAATGACCTGATGATGTATGAGCAGTGCCTTCAGGTGTGAGTCGCCATTGTCTTCACCGGTTTCATGGTGCAGGTACGCTTCATTGAATGGTGCAAGCTGCTCCAGCCATTTGTCGATGTCCTGGATCAATCCGCGCTCGTCGTCATTCACATAAACGCCGGCTGTAATATGCATGGCCGAAACCAGCGCCATGCCATTGCTGACGCCGCTGGAATGCACAATTTTTTCTACCTGCGGCGTAATGTGGACGTATTCGCGATGCTTCTTTGTGTTGAAGGTGAGATATTCCGTATGAAATTTCATGCCGGGCCTGCCGTCGATCGAGTCTCGCTGAGTAGTTTATATGACGGCTATGACGGCTAAAGAACGAACGAAGCCGCCCAGTCTTGTCGTCAACGCATCAAAATTAACATGACCAAACGTCCAACTAGCATCTCCGCCGCGCCCATCCCGGACAAACCAACGCTGCCTGCTCTACGCGCCGCTGCTGCGGACTGCAAAGCGTGCGACCTCTGGAGGCGGGGAACGCAAACCGTTTTCGGCGAAGGAAGCCCCGCAGCCCGGGTGATGATGGTGGGCGAGCAGCCCGGAGACAAGGAAGATTTGCAGGGCCAGCCATTTGTGGGACCAGCAGGCGCCGTCCTGGATAAAGCCTTGGCCGCCGCCGGCATCGAACGCAAGGACGTTTACATGACTAACATTGTGAAGCATTTTAAGTGGGAGCCGCGCGGCAAACGCCGTTTGCACAAAAAACCCAATGCTCTGGAAATAAGCGCGTGCCGTCCCTGGCTGGAAGCCGAGATTAAAGCAATTAAGCCTGAAGTGGTGGTACTGCTGGGCGCCACTGCCGCACAAGGCGTGCTGGGAAGCCAGTTTCGCGTAACCAGGCAGCGTGGACAGTGGGTGCAGTCGAACTTTGCGCCACTGGTGATGGCGACCGTTCATCCGTCGTCGATACTGCGCGCTCCCGATGACGATTCCCGCCATGAGGAAATGCGCAAGTTTGTGGCGGATTTGCGGATAGTGGCAACCCAAATCAAGGGTCTGGCCGCATAAAACAGGGCATCCAGCTATGGAACGCGCAATAGCCACTCAATCATAAGCAAATTCTTATCCTTCACATTGCAAGTCTCTGCATATTTGGGGATAGAACCGAAATCATAAATCCCACCGGGTCGCCATATTCATCAATTTTTGGAATGGCTTGATCCTGGCATGGCTTGCTCTCGATGCTCCAGCGGTCAAAATCTCTGGAAAAGCTTTTAAAATCCGTGATCACCGTCACATTCAGCTTTCCTGTGTCTGATGTAGCTTAATTGTGAGAAGAAGCTGTCTCTTTCCGGCAAAAACGGCCCATAGCTTGCATAGCCTCTGGTTAATCGAATTGGATTAAAAACTCATTTGAGGAAGAAGTAACCACTCAATAATGGCTGCTCCAGGCATTAAGTGTTTTACAAAAGAAAGTGTCGCCCCCCAGTTAACTGCAGGCCTCCAGGTCGGAGGAGAAGAGCTAATTCTTAGCATTGCAGACCGGTGGCGGAGGCTGTGTGAAGAGACGGGAAGTGCTCCATTCCAGCGTCCGGAATGGGTCCAAACGTACCTTCGCGTTTTTGAGCCGGATAACCGATTGGTTCTGTTGACGGTTTATTCAGCTAAAGAATTGGTCGCGATTTTGCCTCTGGTCCGCAAACGAAGCAGTTACGCCTGCATTCCGGTGGTCAAACTTGCAGGAGCAGCCAATGTTCATTCAGTTCGATTTGAAATCGTACGAAAGCAAGGCGTAGTTGGTGAAGCTGCTCTGGCGTCAATGTGGCAACTTTTGCGGTCCATGCCAGGATGGGACGTTCTTGAGTTGCCGCTGTTTCCGCAACACGGAGCCTGCCAGCAACTCATGGCGCTCGCAAGCCTTGACGGCTTTAATACCATCACCTTTCTTGCTCAGGACAGCCCAACTTTGCAAATGGAGCGTGATGCCAATGGTGTGTTTACGTGGCTGAGTGCCACGAGCCGCCATTTTCGCCATGAACTGCGCCGCAAAGAACGGTTGCTGGAGCAACAAGCAGGAGACAAGCTGAAACTCATTTGCCATACTGAACCCCATGCAGAAACCCTGCGTAAATTTTATGAAATGGAAGAGGCAGGCTGGAAAGGCAAGAAAGGGACTGCAATCAACTGCGATCAGACAACGCGGTCATTTTACGATTCAATTGCGCGCGAGGCGACCAGCCGCGGATATTTTCGGCTGCATTCCCTGGAGGCCAACGGCAGAATGGCCGCAGGCGCTTTCAGCGTCCTCACCGACGATTGCTTCTTTCCCATGAAGATCACCTATGATGAATCCCTGGGGCACGGCGGTCCCGGCCAGCTCCTGCTCAATGGCATCCTGCAGGAATGTGCGAAAAACGGGATACCGGAACTTTTTTTTGGCGGCGGTAAAGACCATTACAAGACTTTATGGACGTCAAAGACGCTGCCTCACTTCAATGGTTTTGTGTTTAACAAGAATCTTCGCGCGCGGTTGGCGTTCCGGTTGCGAACGCAGTTCCTGTCGCCGATGGGAAGATACTGGTGGTGGATGTGCAGCACAATGGCAAACGCGCCCTCCAGGAATTGGAAAAAAGGCATCTGGAAGGCCCCCGTGTTTTGGCGTAGCCCGGCAAGCGCTAAAGAAAGAAAAAACACTCTCCCAGGCACAAAGCCTTTATCGAAAGCAGGCCCGGTAAGCTTAGGATGTGAAAAGGAGAAGGACCCATGCAAACGAGCATGATTTGTTGCCCATTTAAAACATCGTTTGGTTTTTATGCCAGTTCTTTGAAGGCTGAAATTGAAAAAAAGACCGGCACAACCATGCAGTGGGTGGCTTCAAACTGTGGCTGCGGAGATCCTATTGAAACGGGAAGGCAATTCCAGGCGAAGCAGTGTGATTACTTTGATATGCCGATGCCGGTGGAGTTCCGGTCGAAAAAAGCATGGAAGCGCCGTTTGCGTGGAGCCGTCCGCAGCGTGATTACTTATGCGCGTGCTAAAAAGTATGCTGCCTTATCAAAAAATGCCGAGGTGGTGCATTTCCAGCAGATACTGAATGCTTATGGATCCAAGGCCGTTTTCCATTGGCTGCGCCAGCCTTCCAGCGCAATCAGGATAATTACGGTTCATGAACTTGATGGCGATCAACAGGAATTTCCTGAAACCAACACTACTTACAATCTGGCAGACGCGGTCATTGTCCATTGCGAAGACATGAAGCAGCAGCTTCTGCGGTTGAAGGTGCAGGAAGACAAGGTACACGTGGTCCTGCACGGAACCGATCTGCCGGAAGTGCTGCCGGACAGTGAACGGTCGGGAATTGTCTTTTATGGCGGACACAAGCTGATGTCCGGCAAAGGCATTGAAACGGTTTTCAAGGCCATGGCCATCATTAAAGCTCGCATGGGTGAAGCCACGCCGACACTCAAAATTCATGGACACTACGGCCCAGTCACGCCAAAAGAAGGTGCTCAGCTGGCGCTTGACAATGACATTGCCGACAAAGTCATCTGGCTGAATCAGATTTCAGAAGAAGACACGGTCCGTCTGTACCAGAGGTCCAGAGTCTGCGTGCTTCCTTACACCGGAAGTTTTGCCGGATTGCCGGCTTCATTGGCTGCTGCCTGTAAGCTGCCCGTCGTATGCACGCGCAAAGCTGGCCTGCCCGACCATCTGGGTGACAGCGGCGTCTGGGTGGAAGAGAATAACCCCGAGCAATTGGCGGAACGAATCATTGAATTGCTGACGAATGACGCGTTGCGGCAGCAGGTCGGCGCGAAGTTGCTGAAGCGCGCTAAAGAGTCGCTAAGCTGGGACGTGATTGCGGACAAGACGCTTGAAATCTACCAGCAGTCAACCGTAAAGAAGGCGCTTGCCAAGGCGTCATAGCCTATTGCTGGCTGACCTGCATGGTCTGGTCAACGCTGAGAGTTTTTGGCATCCCGGAGCTTTCAGGACCGGAATAAGTGGCCACAATGCGGAAAGAAGAGTCGGCAATTTCGGCGGAATAGTTGTATGGCCCGCGGTTATCGCGGGTCATGGTGAGATCACCCTGCGATCTCAGCGCTTCAATGGAAACATACCCGCCCTGGCTTGCCTGATGGCTGCGTTCCGCCTGGGCAATGGCCAGCAGATCATTCCTCACGCCGATCAAGTCCACCGTTGCTGTGGGATTGCTGCTGCCGCCAGACATCACGTCTTTTGTCTGGCGCATGTAAATATAGGCCCCAATTCCCACCACAATGATCAAGCTAATAAACCCAAAGGCGCGTCCCATACGATGATTCCTCCGAACGTCCTGATGATATCCTTTGCCGCTTTGGCCAACGTCTGAGAAAATCAACGGTTGGCTCACGAAAGTCCAATTCGGGTGGCGGTCGTTGGTGTAGGCTCTTTTGGCCGCAACCACGCGCGCGTTTACCATGACCTGCAAAAACAAGGCGCTGGAGTGGAACTGGTTGCCGTAGTGGATAGCGACGCGGCCCAGGCCCAGGCTGTGGCCAGCCAGTTTGGCTGCTCCGCGCTGGCTACGGTAGAAGAACTTTTCGGACGCGTGGAAGCCGCATCTGTGGCGGTCCCGACGCTGCATCATCGTAGCGTGGCTGCGGCGTTGATGGCTGCCGGTATTGATGTGCTCATAGAAAAACCGCTGGCCTCAACTTTGGCGGAAGCCGACGAGTTGATCAGTCTGGCCAATGCCAATCAGCGCGTGGTGCAGGTGGGACATCTGGAACGATTTAATCCCGCGGTCCGAGCGACAATTCCGCTCATTACCCAGCCGATGTTTTTTGAGGTGCACCGTCTCAGCGTTTTCAGCCCGCGCAGCCTTGATGTCGACGTGGTCCTGGATCTGATGATTCACGATATCGATGTCGTGCTTTCTTTCGTTAAATCGCCGGTAAAGGAAATACGTGCGGTGGGGCTGCCCGTGGTCACGGAAAAAGTCGACATCGCCAATGTGCGAATGGAATTTGAGTCCGGCTGCGTGGCCAACCTGACGGCCAGCCGCATCAGCACGGAGCGCGTGCGCAAGCTGCGCTTCTTTCAGCCCAAGGAATATGTCTCCATAGATTACGGGCGTCAGGATGTTTTCCAGATTCGCGTTACCCAGGAAGAGAAATTTTCCCTGCACAATTTAATGGCCTTTGCGGAAACCCCCTCAACCCTTCCGATTCCTGGCGTAACCCTGACTAAGCCCAAAGTGGAATCCGAAGAGCCGTTGCGAGCGGAACTAAAATCATTTCTGCATGCCGTGCGGCACCGCGAAAAGCCGGTGGTCACATTGGAGGATGGCCGACGTGCGCTGGCGGTTGCGCTGAGCATACTTTCCGCCATTGACGAGCACACAAAGCGCGCCCGGATCCATTCCTTGTGAGCCCTGTGTAAACATGTGTTAAGGTCCCGGCAATTTGTCCCTTGGTAATGAGTGGTTTGCACTAGAAAAGTCGTTTTTTCATCGTTAGCGCCCGCAAGAGCAACTCACAACTGCCGTTCTAATGAGAGAATAGTTACTAACAAAGCAGCAGCGCCTGCAAGGCAGGCTGGTGGTGGTTTATTCCTGTAATGGAAGAAAAAGGGCGTCCGGCTGAGGAACAGTCGCAAGCAGAAGTGCCGCTGAAGATCACGGCCGCGGAGACGCGTTTGCATATTCTCACGGCCGATTTGCCGGAAGAAGATGATGTCGTCTCTACGTATCGCCGGCGCGAGGCAGCCTGGATTTCCCTGATCACACACGCTGTCATCATTGCGTTGTTGATTTTTATACCGAAGTGGAATTTCAGCGGGCCAGCCATTATTCCGATCAAAGAAAAGCAGGAAACCACATTTATCCCATTGCCGGATGACCTGCTCAAAGTAAAGCCACCCAAAACCAACATCACTTCTGACAAGAACCGCATCGCGCAGACGAAGACTCCGACGGTGGACAAAGAAACTCTGCGCAAGCTGATCGATGCGCGTAAGCCCGGACCGCCCAAGGCTTCTCCGCCACCACCTCCAGGCCAGCAGGCGATGCAGCAAAATCCGGCGACAGCGCAAACCGCCGCACCAGTTCCTGCGGTGCAGCCCACGCCCCCGGCTACAGCCCAGCTTGAATCGGCACCGGCGCCGCCCAAGAAATCTCCTTTTACCATTGCGTCGCCTGGCGCTTCAGTGCATGATGCGATTCGTTCCGCGGCCGCGGGTCGTGGGAATGCACCGGTGAATTTTGGCGGCGGTGAATATGGAAGCGGCGTGAAACCCAACGTCGCGACAAAGGGCGGACTGGAAATTTTGAGTGACACTATGGGCGTGGATTTTGGCCCATACATGAAGCGCCTGCGCTATACCGTGCAAACGCACTGGGACCCGTTGATCCCTGAATCTGCCATGCCGCCCGTGCTGAAAAATGGCGTGGTGGTCATTGAATTTGCCATCACAAAAGAAGGCAAAGTCATGGGCATGAAACTGGTTGGCTCTTCGGGCGACGTTGCGCTGGACCGTGCCGCGTGGGGAGCCATTACCGATGCTATCCCGCTGCCCAATCTTCCTACCCAGTTTGCCGGAGATTATCTTTTGATCCGGGCGCGCTTCTACTACAACCCAGACAAGAACGATCTGGAATAGCGAACACCACCCTACCGCCCGCTCTGCATCATCTTTATTTCTGCATCATCTTTATTAATGTGCGTTGCGCAAATGGCATGTAGACCAGCGCCGCACATGCGCCCATGGCAAATCCCAGCCCGATCCTGTCAGCGATGAGAAGAGGCGACAAAGCCCAGATCATATCCAGAACAAAAAGTGCAGGTGTAAGCAGGCGGTATTTGCTCCCGAGCAGGTGATAATCCATGGCCGTGGCCGAGATCAGGTACAAACGCACGGCAATGCCGACCATCGATGTGGCGAGATAAACCACGAACGCGGTGGCGCCGGCGCGTCCCCAGGTATTAAATGACGCTTTGTAAGTGTTTTCCCAACTGAAAAGCGCCGAAAGATAAAAGATGAGGTACATGATCTGCGTCAAGGTGAACAAGAGGCGCGCGGTGTTTCGGCTGGCGCGGGGAAGGGCTGAATCTTTTTCTATTGGAAGGCTTGCAGGCTCCAGGTTTGGATTGCCGACGGTCGTTGCTTCGACTTCGGGCTGCGCGGACACTTTCGTCTCCGCCGGCGCAGGCTGCTCTGATATAACCTCTGCGGTTCCCAGAAATCGATAACCTCTCTTGGCAATTGTCTCAATGAACTTCGGCTTGCTGGCGGAATCGCCCAGCACGTCACGCAGCTTGACCATGGCGGTGTTGAGGCCGTGGTCAAAGTCGACGAATGTATCCTGCGGCCACAAGCGCTGCTGCAACTCTTCACGGGTAACAACTTCCTTAGGACGCTCAAGCAGTGCCACCAATACCTGGAATGGCTGCATCTGCAGCTTCAGCCGGTTGCCATTTTTACGCAACTCCGCTGCGCGAAGGTCGGCTTCAAATTCGTCAAATTTGTATTTGATAATCTTTGCCATAAGACAGTTGATAGTGGCTGGAATGAAGCTCCGCGCTAGAGTTTAGCATCTTCTGTTTTGCGCTTATGACGGCGGACGCTGTTCTTGGGGCCGGTCTAGCTACAATGTGAATGCAATGGATTCCCGACGACAGCAGGCGCTTGGCCTGGCCTTATTAGCGCTGCTCATACTCCTGTTTATTTTCCTGCGACGCATTTGGAGCGGCGCATGAGCCTGCCTCTGCTCGTGGTGATCCTTGGCCCCACTGCCAGCGGTAAGACTGCGCTTTCACTCCGTGCAGCGGCGCAGATGCAGGGTGAGATCGTGAGCTGCGACTCCGTCGCGGTCTATCGTGAGTTGGAAATTGGCACGGCAAAGCCGTCAAAGGAAGAACGTCGCCGCATCCCGCATCATCTGATAGACATCGCTGGTCCGGAAGAATTGGTTACCGCAGGCGATTATTCGCGGCTGGCGCGACAGGCAATTGCCGACATTGCGGCTCGCGGGCATTTGCCCATTGTTGTTGGGGGATCTGGACTGTATCTACGTGCGCTGTTGGAAGGATTGTTCGCAGGGCCGCCACGCTCAGAAGAACTCCGCACGCGGTTGCGAGAGCGCGCAGCGGAGCGGGGAAGTGAATATCTGCACAAGATCCTGCTCCGTATTGATCCATCGGCAGCGCAAACAATTCACGCCAATGATGTTCCCAAGGTGGTGCGTGCGCTGGAAATAAGCATCAGCGCGCGAGCGCCCATGACCGGCCTATGGCAACAGGGCCGCGATGCGCTGCAGGGTTTCAGAATTCTTCGTATCGGTCTTAATCCCGATCGCGAGTCTCTATACGCGCGCATCAACCAGCGCGCACGTGAGATGTTTTCTGCCGGACTGCTGGAGGAAACGCGCATGCTGATAGACCGATACGGTTCATCTGTGTGGCCGCTAAACTCACTTGGTTATAAGCAGGCCATGCAGCACCTGCGCGGAGAACTTTCACTGGATCAGGCCATTGCTGCGGCACAGCAGGGACACAGAAACTATGCCAAGCGGCAGATGACGTGGTTTCGGCGGGAGCCTGAGGTCCACTGGATAACAGAATTTGGATCTGAACCGGCAGTGCAGAAGCACGTTATGGATTTGATCAACTCAAAAGCGCAGGATTAAAGTCAGCAGTGTGTCCCCACCGCTTCGCTGCCAAATACGCTAGGTCCCCACGTAATCGACCGGCCCACTTTAGAGCAACATTCCCGTGCGGTTCCAGCGGGTATTGGAGAAGAAATTTTCAGCGATGGAAGCATAAAAAGAAATTCTGTGTCCGGGGTTCTCATCCAGCCAGCGCGCAGTCGGCGCGTCATACGACCAGTAGACAAACAGTGGTTCACCGATGACGTTGCTCATGGGCACAAAGCCCCAGTCGCGGCTGTCACTCGAATTGTCACGATTGTCACCCAT